>CAJOKK010000012.1 GCA_905235165.1 uncultured Atopobiaceae bacterium
CGCTCAAGTCCGTCAAAGTGACCCTCGTTTCACGGACTTCGACGGCCGTGGCCGCCCGAGTCCGCGAAAACCTGCTCCGTTTTACGGACTTCGACGGCCGGGGCCGCTCAAGTCCGTAAAACGGGAACGCGGCGATGGTTATTAAAAAAATGATGTGCTACGTACGAAGCTGGGACTCACGCAGGCTCGCTACCAAAGACCTGTCCCACATGTCACGTTCTGGCAGGCCAATACTTCTTCTCCTTCTTTCCTTCTTCCTGTGCCTCGCTTAAGATGGTCACACGCATCATGGGGTGACGTCGAGGACTGGTTTATGAAGAGCGTTTTGGTCATAGAGGACGAGCAGGCGCTTCGCGACGAGTCTTGCTGCTGGAAAACGCTGGCTATGCGGCGCGGGCGATCACGCGCTTTGAGGGCGTTTGCGAGCAGATGGTCGCGGCTGAGGCTGACCTCATCTTGCTCGACATCAACCTTCCGGGGACCAACGGTCAGCAGCTCTTGCGCGAGTTTCGCGAGAAGAACGATACGCCCGTCATCATGCTCACCAGCCGCGTGTCCGAGATGGACGAGGTCTTGTGCCTGAGCTATGGGGCGGACGACTTCGTTGCCAAGCCTTACAATCCCACGATCTTGCTCCTGAGGGTCTCGGCCGTGCTCGCCCGTAGCGAGACGGCGCCCTCTGCCCTGCGCTATCACGACGTGGAGTTCAGCCCCGTGAAGGGCTCGCTCGTGCGCGGCGAGGACGAAGAGATCCTCAGCAAAAACGAGGCCATTGTCTTCCAACGCCTTCTCGAGCGCCAGGGTGAGATTGTGACGCGCGACGATTTGATGTGCGCCCTTTGGGACAGCGAGGAGTACGTCAACGACAGCGCCCTCACGGTGAACGTCAGCCGTCTGCGCAGCAAGCTCGAGGCCTTGGGCCTCCCCGACGCCATCGAGACGCGCCGCAAGCAAGGGTATGTGTTGCGATGAAGCTCACGCGCTATCTCAAGGACCGCCTCGTGAACTACGTCGTCGTGGCGCTCGCCCTTGCGCTGGTGATGGGCTTCCTCTGGCTCTTCCACGTGCCCCCGCAGGCATCGATTGCCTGCCTCGTCATCATGCTTGCGGCCCTTCTGGCTGGCGATGTCCACGAATACTATCGCCGTCGCGTGTTTTACCAAGAACTTCTCGACGGCATGGAGAGCCTTGACCAGCCACACCTCATCTCGGAGATGATTGAGGCACCAGACTTCGTGGAAGGCGAGCTTCTTTGCGATGCCCTGCACCTGTCGACGGCCTCCGCAAACGAGCTCGTCAACTCCTACCGTCGCGAGGACCGTGCCTTTCGCGAATACATCGAGCTCTGGGTCCATGAGATCAAGGTGCCCCTGGCGAGCCTGGAGCTCATGTGCCACAACGACGGCAACACGCGCTACCTGGAGCAGCTGGGCCGCCTCGACGACATGGTGTCAAACGTGCTCTACTACGCGCGCAGCGAGAGCATGGAGAAGGACTACGTCATTCGCGAGGTTTCGCTGGCGCGAACCTTCTCGCAGGTGGCCGTGAGGTATCGCGAGCAGATCATGGCTGCCGACATCCGCCTCGAGACCGAGGGCCTCGACGTGAGCGTCATGACCGACGGCAAGTGGCTCGCCTATATCTTGGGCCAGCTCATGTCCAACGCGATCAAGTACGTCGCGCCGGATCGCGACCGCGTCGTGCGGGTGAGCGCGACCGAAGAAAGCGACTGCGTGACCTTACGTTTCTATGACAATGGTATCGGCATTCCCGCCTCCGACCTGTCGCGCATCTTCGAGAAGTCCTTCACGGGTGAGAATGGCCGAATCGGCGCGAACTCCACGGGCATGGGGCTCTATCTCGTGGCCAAGCTCTGCGAGCGCTTGGGCCACACCATCGATGCCACGTCAAGGCAGGGAGAATTTACCGAGGTTTCGATTGCTTTTGGCAAATCTGCATTCATGAAATTGGAAGACTGCCAAGGCTAACGTGTATATTTGTTCGAAGTTTCATGACAAAAGATTTATGGACAAGCCATGTGCAGTGATTATTCCGCTGAGACGTGGGTAGACTCCACGGGGTGACAAGGGACCCCCGAGCAGTTTAAGGAGAAGGGAATTCCAGCGTGTCTAAGGACGAGTACAACGATCTGAACCAGAGCATGGAGATGCCCAGCAACCCCCCGGCTGGTAGCGCCAGGGAGAGGCTGCAGACAAAAGCCAACTCCGCCCAGACCGCCGCGTCGTCGAATGGTGCTGAGGCCTTCCAAGAAACAGAGGTGCTCAAGGATCCGTCAACGGATGCCGTTTCATCCATTGGTGAGAACGACCTGTCGAACCCTGCTGAGGACGGTGTCTTCGGTACGGTGCAGGCAGATGATGATGCCGAGACCATGCTTGCGCTGAAGAGCATGGAGGAGCGCCGTCGCAAGAAAAGGCGTTCGAAGATCATTCGCATTGTCGTTTGCGTCCTGCTTGTTGCCCTGATTGGCGCTGCTGTCATTGCCTCGCGGGGTGGGGCTGGTGCCGAAGGAGAAGACTCCATTCCGGTCACGGGTTCCGTTGAGAAGCGAGACTTCGTTAACCAGACGCAGGGCACGGGCAAGATCGAGCCTTACAAGTCGGTGGTGATTACCCCAGAGGTTGAGGGCATCATCGATTCCGTTTCGGTCACAGAGGGCCAGACGGTCGAGAGTGGCCAGACCCTGTTTACCATCAAAAATGATGACCTCGGAAAGGACGTAGATTCGGCCCAGCGCGATGTTGACGCTGCCCAGAGGGCCGTCGATAGCGCCCAGAGGTCGCTTGACGATGTCTACAGGCAGATGAACGATGCCTGCAATGCCCATAACGATGCCGTGGCGAAGGCCAACGCCGAGGCCGAGCAGGCAGATGCGGCTTACTATGAGGCCTACAACAGGGTCAAGTCGCAGCGCGAGCAAGAGGCCGCCGCCCAAGGCTCCTCTGGCGACGCAGAGCTCGACGCCTTGGACGCTTCCATGATCGAAGCCGAGGCCCAGGCTGCTGGCGAAGAGGCCCGCGCCTCTGTTTCTGTGACGTCAATTCCCGACTACGACGAGAACTCCTTCCAGAAGCAGATTGACGAGGCAAACACGGCTCTTGCCAATGCTGAGGACGGCGTTGCCAAGGCGCAGGACGCCCTCGACAAGGCGCAGGCTGCTGCCGACAAGCGCACCGTCACGGCTCCGATGGCAGGCACGGTGCTGTCGCTTGCCGCCAAGCAGGGTGCCGGCGTTGGCGGTGGCTCCGCAGCTGCCGGTGCGACCTCTAAGGCCAGCACGACCTCGCTGGCTGAGGTTGCTGACCTCTCCCAGATGAAGGTCACGATTAACGTGAACGAGGTCGACATCTCCAGTGTCGCGGTGGGTCAGGAGGCCGACGTGACCTTCTCCGCCCTGCCCGACATCAGTCTCAAGGCTGAGGTTGTCTCGGTTGCCTCCACGACCGGTGGGGCCTCTGGCGATGCTGGCGCCGCTGCCGGTGGCGCTTCGGGTGGTTCGGTTGCTTCTTATCCGGTCGAGCTTGTCATCAAGAAGCCGGACAGCCGCCTGAAGCCGGGCATGACGGCCAACGCCGTCATCAAGACGCAGGAAGTCAAGGATGTGATTATTGCCCCGACCATGGGCGTTAGCGAGCAGGACGGCAAGCACTACGTCACCGTCATTACGGACAATGGTGACGGCACCTTCGAATCCGAGCAGCGCGAGGTTGAGGTTGGCGAGCACAACTCCACCGACACCGTGATCAAGAGCGGCCTGAACGAGGGCGAGCAAGTCTCGCTTGAGGCTGACTCGGGTGCTACGGGCGGCGATGCGGCGGACGCTGAGGTCGGAAGGGGATAGCGACATGGCACAGGGCATCAAGACGCCCCCCTCGCCGATGCCGGATTCCACGGTCGTGAATGGTGTTCGCGCCACTTTGGGCGCCGGGACGCCCGCTGAGAAGCGCGGATCCTACGTCATCGACATTCGCAACCTCCATCGCATCTACGAGTCTGAGGCGGGCTACACGCATGCGCTCAAGGGCATCTCGCTGCAGGTGCCGCGTGGGGAGTTCCTCTGCATCATGGGACCTTCGGGTTCGGGCAAGTCTACGCTCATGAACATTCTCGGCTGCCTCGATACGCCCACGTCGGGAACGTATCTGCTCGAGGGCCTCGACGTCTCAACGCTTGACGACGACGAGCTCACGGCCCTTCGCGCCTCGCGTCTGGGCTTCGTCTTCCAGAGCTTCAACCTGCTTCCGCGTACGACGGTCCTTCGCAATGTCGAGCTGCCGCTCGTCTACACGAACACCGCGCCGAAGAAGCGTCACGAGATCGCTCGCAAGGCCCTCGCCTCGGTGGGTCTTCCCGAGCAGTACTACGACCACAATTCGAACGAGATTTCCGGTGGTCAGATGCAGCGTGTGGCAATCGCCCGCGCTCTCGTCAACGACCCCGCCGTCATCCTGGCTGACGAGCCGACGGGTAACCTCGACTCCGCTACCGGCCTGATGGTCCTGCAGACCTTCCGCAAGTTGAGCGAACAGGGCAAGACGATCGTTCTTATCACCCATGACGAGGAGGTCTCGACCTGGGCGGACCGCACGATGCACATTCGTGACGGCAAGCTTCTGACTGACGAAGAGGAGCGCGCTGCACGCGCCGCATCCACCTCACACGGAAGGGGACGCACATGAGGGCGACTGACCTTCTTCGCGAGAGCATCGTGGCACTCAATGCGAATCGCATGCGAAATCTGCTCACGGTGCTGGGCGTCATCATCGGCATTAGCTCCGTCATCACCATGATGGCCGTCATCGGAGGCATCAGGGATTGTATGATGAAAGAGTTCGGTGGTGGCTCGGACCACATCGTGAACATCTCGTACTTTGACGAGGCTCACCCTGCCCAGATGTCTGACGTCGAACAGCTTAGGAAGGAAATGGCTTCGTCCTACGATTACATCGTGGTCGCCCAGGAGCAATCGACTGAGGCGAGCGTGGGTAGCAAGACCTGCGCAGGTGCGAACATTTGCGGCACCGAGGCAAAATGTCCCGAGGTAAAGACGGACGTCAAGCTTTCGGAAGGCAGCTTTTTCACCGAGGAGATGGTTAAGAATTCGGAGCAGGTAATCGTCATTGACCAAATTGGTGTCAAGAACCTCTTCGGCGACGATAAGACGGCGATTGGCGACCTTGATTCCCAGGTCATTGGCAAATCGGTGACTATAGGTGGTGCCCAATACAGTATCTGCGGCGTCGTGGAGTGCGCTCCCTACATGGTGGCGATGGCCGGTGATGGCTATGCCGAAATCTACATGCCCCTCACGACCTTCCAACAGCGTATCAGCCCCAACCAGCCAATCAACAGCCTCTATGGCATGGCTTCGTCAGAGGCCGATCTCAACACCATCTCCCTTGATACGCAGCAATGGCTTGCCAGGCACTTCGGCATCAGTGACGAGAATATTGGCAACTCCTGCTACATCAACACCAACAAGGAAATGATTGACCAGGTCAACGGCTTCATGGCGGGCTTCTCGGCAATTATGGTTTCGGTTGCCTCGATCTCGCTTCTGGTGGGTGGCATCGGCATCATGAACATGATGCTCACGAACGTGACCGAGCGTATTCGAGAGATTGGCCTGCGCAAGGCGCTCGGCGCCTGCTACAAGGACATCACGAGGCAGTTTCTGCTTGAGAGCGTCTTCCTCACGCTTTCGGGCGGCATCATCGGCATCGTGAGCGGCTACCTCATCGCCTTGGCGGCCTCCAGCGTGCTGGTATCGACGGGAGCCTTGGGGTCTATGGTGAGCGATCCTGCGGAGTTCAAGCCGGCCATCGATCTTGCCTCCATGCTCGTCGTTGCGGGCGTGTGCGTGGTCATCGGCGTCGTCTTCGGTTATTACCCGGCTCGTCGCGCCGCGCGTCTTGACCCGGTGGAGGCCCTGCGTTATCAGTAGTCGCTCTCTTGCGCGCTCATTTGATTCAGAACCCTCTGGGGCGGCGGAGCACCTGTCTGTTCTGCCGCCCCATGTTCTTATCGTTTACCTGCGATTTGCCGCTGGCCAATCTGTCGGCGAACGACGGTATTCGTGGCTTGGCAAGGGGGTATCATAAAGACGTGAGACAGGAGACACCCTCGCTTGAGGGGGCTCCTCAACAGGTTTTGCCTGCGAGAAAGGACACTGCCATGGGAAAGAGAGCAACGGAGCCGCTCGATATCGACTACGCAGGTCTGGCTGAGTACCTGCACTGTAACCATTCCGTCTATATGCGCGTTGACAACAGGCTCTTTTACCTGACCGATGCCAACTTCGAGGCTTGGCGCGCGCAGGACACCAGCCATCGTAACCACAAGAATCACTACATCGATTGCAGTCCGCTGGTCGACACGCTCGACGAGTTCTTGTCCCTTCCGTTCGTTGACGGCAAGACCATCGAAGACTCCTTCGATCACGCAACCTTCTACGCGTCCTTGACGGGTGAGAAGGAATAAGGCCTAGCGCCTAGCAAGAGCAAAGCTTATGTGCCCCGCGTCGGTGATGCCGGCGTGGGGCTTTTGCGTGACGTGGCGAGGTCGCCCCTTCAAACGGCCTGTGTGCCACCTGTGGTGGCAGAACTGTTAACAAAGGAGCCGCTTTTAAGCGTAGTAAACTTCTTCAACGTGTGTACGCAGGTGCTGTCTACGCCTGCGTGCCGTCTGCAACTTAGCCGCCCGTTACGGCACGGGGCGGCCCAGGCGAGAAGGAGATGCTATGCCTATAGACACTCGTTCCATGCACACCCACACCTGCGAGGAGCTTCGTAGCTCCGACATCGGGTCCACCGTCACCCTGACGGGTTGGGTCTGGCACCGCCGCGACCATGGTGGCCTGATCTTCATCGACCTGCGCGACCGCGAGGGCATGACGCAGATTTCCTTTGACCCCGAGCTTTCTGGCGCCGAGACCTTCCACACCGCCGAGACCGTGCGTTCCGAGTGGCCGCTCAAGGTGACCGGCGTCGTGCGCGCCCGTCCGGAGGGCATGGCCAACGACCGCCTCGCCACCGGCGAGATTGAGGTGCTCGTTTCTGAGATTGTGGTTCTCAACACCTCAAAGACGCCTCCCTTCCAGATCGAGGACCATGGAGAGACGTCCGAGGACGTGCGTCTGCGCTATCGCTACCTCGACATTCGTCGCCCCAAGATGCTGTCAAACCTCAAGCTCCGCTCCGACTTCACCTTTGCCATCCGTCAGGCCCTGCATGACCGTGCCTTCACGGAGGTCGAGACGCCGGCGCTCTTCAAGTCGACGCCCGAGGGCGCGCGCGACTTCCTCGTGCCCAGCCGCACCCAGCCGGGCCACTTCTACGCGCTTCCGCAGTCGCCGCAGCTGCTCAAGCAGCTGCTCATGGTGGGTGGCATCGAGCGCTACTACCAGGTTGCCAAGTGCTTCCGCGACGAGGACCTGCGCGCCGACCGTCAGCCCGAGTTCACCCAGGTGGATATCGAGATGAGCTTTGTCGAGCAGGACGACGTCATGGGTGCCCTCGAGGACGTGCTCTCCGACGCCTTTGCCAAGGTGGGCGTTGAGATGGCTACGCCGCTTCGCCGCCTTGCCTACTGGGATGCCATGGACACCTATGGCTCCGACAAGCCCGACACGCGCTTTGGCATGGAGCTTCACGACGTCACGTCGATCTTCTCGACCTCGGAGTTCAAGCTCTTCGCGAACGCCGCCGCGACTGACGGCGTCTACGTCAAGGCCATCAATGCCAAGGGTGCCGGCGCCTGGCCGCGCGCTCAGATTGACAAGCTCGCTGGCGTTGCCGAGGGCTTTGGCGCCAAGGGCCTGGCTTGGATCGCCTTCCGTGAAGACGGCAGCATGAACAGCCCCATCGTCAAGTTCTTCACCGACGAGGAGATGGAAGCCCTGCGCGCCGAGATGGACGTTGTGCCCGGCGACCTCGTTATGTTTGCCGTCGAGAGCCGCCTGAAGGCCGACGAAATCCTGGGTGGCATGCGTCTGCACATGGCTAACGCGCTTGAGCTGCCGCGCGAGGGTCACGACTTCCTCTGGGTCGTTGACTTCCCGCTCGTGCATTGGGACGAGGATCGCAAGGCCTATGCGGCCGAGCACCAGCCCTTCACCCAGCCGGTTGAGGACGATATCGAGCGCCTTGAGTCCGATCCGCTTTCGGTGGGTAGCCGCACCTACGACTTCGTCATGGACGGCTTCGAGGCCGGCGGTGGCGGCATGCGTATCCACAACGCCGAGCTGCAGATGCGCATCCTCAAGATGCTCGGCTTCACGGAGGAGCTTGCCCACGAGCAGTTCGGCTTCCTCATGGACGCCCTCGAGTACGGTGCGCCTCCCATGGGCGGCTTCGCACTCGGCCTCGACCGCGTCTGCATGCTGCTTGCTGGCGCCGACTCCATCCGTGAGGTCATGGCCTTCCCCAAGACCTCCTCGGGCTCCGACCTCATGAGCGAGGCTCCCTCCTCGGTTGAGGCCCGCCAGCTGAAGGAGCTGTCGCTGCGCACGCTCTAACCGCTGCATACGCGCTCATAAGCAAACGCCCCGCCTTGCGTATCCGTTGCAAGGCGGGGCGTTCTTTGTTGCTCGTGGGTCCGTACCCTATGCGGCGTAGGGATCCTTCTTGTCGTTCAGGCGGTTCATGATGTAGGTCACCACGAGCGCCGCAAAGAGAACGACCATGACCGCAAGGTAGGAGTAGACAGCTCCCTCAAGCTGGTACACGCGAATGAGAATGGGGGAGATGATGAGGGCCAGCAGGGTAGAGAGAAGATAGATCCTCGTAGCCTGGGCCTGTTTGCGCAGAACGGTGAGGATCTGGAAGAGGAAGTCGATGCCTGCCGTTATGCCTCCGGCAATCATCATGAGGTACTGCGCGCCGCGATAGGGCTCAAAGTCGGCCGCATACATGATGCCGTTAAGCGGGACCGCGATGAACTTGGCGTAGATGAGGCCACCAAGGGTGACAACAACGCATACGCCGAGCACGGTAAGGACGATGAGGTCAAACTTCATGTGCTTCTTCGGGTCGGCCCAGATGTTGGCTATGCGCACGAGCTGCGGTCGGTAGACAAAGCCCACGATCATGAGCAAGGACTGGGCGGGGAAGTAGAGGGCCGTGAAGTACACCTGCGAGTCGTAGGTCAGCACGCCTTCCATGGCGAACTTCGGGATGTTCTCGATGAGCGCAAAGAGGAAGAGCGAGAGGAACGCGGCGAAGCACTCAACGAAGATCTCGCGGATCTCGATGGCCGAAGGCTTGCGGGAACGTGTTGTCTCAAGGCGCGTGAGCGGCATGGTGAATAGGAGGAAGGAGAAGATCGCCGCTACGGCAAGCGCGATGCTCGCAACCTCCAAACTGCCCGTAATCAGCAGAAGCAAGGTGAAGATCACCACGGGGACCACCGAGCGCACGGTTTGCGAGAGTCCGGCAAGGTAGAGCTTGTCCTGCTGCTGGAGACGTGCCTCGAAGCAGTCCGAAAGGGCATCAAGGGCCCGGTAGCCGTAGGCGCCGGCACTAATGAGCCACATCGAGTTGTCGTAGCCACGCAAGGCGCAGTAGAGAAAGCCAACAACAAGCATGATTCCAACGGTCATGAGACGCTGGATGCAATAGGAGGAAAACGACTCGGTTTCGTCGATATCAGAGATCTGGTAGGTCTTCACGCCGTAGTTGCCGATGTAGAGAAGAAGCGTCGCCGTAGTGAAGGCCATGGTGAACTGGCCTGCGCGCTCGACACCAGAAAGCTGCGTTGCAACAACGGTGAGCGCGGGAAAGAGCGCTCCCCAAGCAGCGGATCCGACGGTGTTGAAGATGTAGTCATGGCCACTGCGGCCCGAGTCGAACTCAAAGGGTTGGTTGTCCCAGTTGTTTCCAAGGATGGCGGAGAAGAGTCGATCCCACCAGGCGTTGATGAGCGACTTGGGTGAGCGGTGGTTGCTCCGAGGCTTCTCGTCTGTTGTAGATGTTGAATGAGCCATAGGCCTCCTTCCATAGTCAGGAAATTGTAACGCAAGGTCATAAGAGCTCGCAGAGGGGTAAACAAGTTATCGCCCTGCGTCGCGTTAGCTAGGAAAGCTGCTCGGCGAGTAGATAGAAAGCGGCTATGAGCTGGGAAAGCGAGCTCGGTGAGATGCTGGCGCGCGAGATGGCGCGGGCAATCTGGGGCAAGAGTCGCAGGGTGACATCGAGCGAATAAAGGGGTCCCGCGAGGTTGACCCCGAGCAAGCTGAGCGGCGTGAGCGCCCATACGAAGCCGTGTAGCAGCTCGTCGCGTGACTGTGCGTCAACGAAGGCGAGGCTGGCACACATGAGG
Organism: uncultured Atopobiaceae bacterium; assembly: GCA_905235165.1. Classification (GTDB taxonomy): domain Bacteria; phylum Actinomycetota; class Coriobacteriia; order Coriobacteriales; family Atopobiaceae; genus UBA1367. The sequence continues at coordinate 10,339 of CAJOKK010000012.1, forward strand.
GCGAGCAGGCGCAAGGTTGAGCTTGCGGCGAGAAGGACGGCCGTCTCTGGCGGGAAGCTGAGAAGCTGCGCCAAAAGGGTGATGACGCAAATAGTTGCCGTGGGGCGGAGCGCTCCAAGGAGCTCTGCTCCGCGAACGCCCGCCCAGCGGCAGGCTGCGAGGCTCAAGAGAAGGGCCAGGGCCAGATGGACGGGGTTTGTGAGGCGCAGGGTGACCAGGGTGAATGCGGTCAGGGCAAGCAGGGCAAACCGAGGGTCAACCCTGCCGGGCCTGCCCCCGCGAGAGGGGAGGGGAGCAAGGTCGTTCTTCTCGTCAATGTCGAGCATATGCTCTGCCTCGGTCGCGTTCGCATCGCTCAGTTGGGCGAGGCTGCGCTCGGCAATCACGCCCGAGAGCAGTCCCGTGGCGCATCCGGCAAGGAGCAGGACGGGTGCGCTGTACCACACGAGGGCGGTTCCAAGTAGCATCTGCGCCACGAGCAGCTGGCCCGCCTCATGAGCGAGCGCCCCGACAACCGACACCATCCAAAGGCGCATGGTGCGCAGGCGTGAGAGGGGAATCATGAGCATGAGCGAGAGCGCCGTGCCCACGGCAGAGTAGGCCATGGTGACGGGGGAGCCAAACAGCAGGCCGGAGGCGAGCACCTTGATGGTCGCGACCCAGCAGGCGCCGCGCAGGTCTTTCTGGCCAAGGGCAATGAGCACGGCAATGTTGGCAAGGCCGAGCTTGACTCCGGGAAGGGGGATGGGTACGAAGGTCTCGAGGTAGCTGAGGGAGAGGGCGAGCGCTGCGAGGGCTCCGATGTGGGACCAACGCGCGAGTTCTTCCTCGCTCAGCTGTTGGGTCTTCGTCTCTGCCATGGCTAGTGGCTCATGAGGTCGACGTCATCGGGGGTCGTTGCGGCGTTGACGTCCATCTCCGCGCTGGGTGCGCCCTCCTCAACGACCTCGACCCACAGCTTGTGCGGAAGGCAGACGAGCTGCTCTCCTGGCTGCGAGATGGGGCGCTGCTGCAGGCAGAGGCCGCGTGGGCAGTCAGCCTCCTCCATGTGGGCTGCGCCCTTCTCGACAACGATGACGTTGCTGCCAAGGTCGGTGGCTACGGCCAGCCTGCCGTCATGCGAGAGCGGCAGTTCGTGAATGGTGCCCGTGCTGTCATGGATGCGCGCGACGAGGGGTGCCTCCCTTGCGGCGGGGGTGCGCGTAAGCACAAAGGAGAAGACGATGGCGCAGATGACGACCACGCCCACGACGATCGTGGCAACGTTGTCCCTCAGTAGCTTGCTGGCTGCCATGCACTCCTCCTTTCATGTCCGCCTCGGGCTAGGCTAACATACGGGCGGGACGGCAGACGCAGGGAGGCGAGCATGGTCGTTAGCCGTAGGACTTTTGTGGGTACGTGCGCCTTGTCGGCGCTGGCCATGGCAGGCTGCGTCAACACGACCGATGCCAAGGCAACGAAGCAGAAGAGCTTCTTCTGCTTCGACACCGCTTGCTCGATTGGCGGGGTCATGGAAGACTCGACCCTTCGGGAGATGGTGAAGCGCTGCCAGGGCTTTGAGCAAACCCTCTCGCGCACGATTGCAGAGAGCGACATCGGCCGCGTCAATGCGGCGGCAGGAGCTACCACGCAGGTAGACCCCGAGACGGCCGATTTGGTCAGCCTGGCGCTTGACTACTGCGAGAGGTCAAACGGTCTGTTTGACATCACCATCGGCGCCGTGAGTGAGCTTTGGGATTTCCACGAGGGCGTGGTTCCTTCCGACGAGGCAATCAAGGAGGCCCTCGGTCATGTGGGTTGGCGTGGGGTGCATGTCGAGAAGGACGCGTCAACCATCACCTTGGACGATCCCCATGCCCGCATTGACCTGGGAGGTATCGCCAAGGGCTACGTGGCTGACGTTCTTCTCGACGAGCTTGAGGCGCAAGGCGTAACGAGCGCCTTCGTTAACTTGGGCGGTAACGTGGCGGTTCTTGGTCCTAAGGAGGACGGTACGCCCTGGGAGGTTGGCGTGCGCGACCCCCTGAACGAGTCTGGCGAGAAGAGCCTGGCCTCCGTACGCACGGAGGGTGGCTCGGTGGTGACGAGCGGTCTCTACGAGCGGCAGTTCGAGAAGGACGGTCGTCGCTACTGGCATATTCTCGACCCGCGCAGTGGGTATCCGGCCGATTCTGACATCATTTCTGCCTCGCTCTATACCCAGCGCTCCATCGACGGGGACGGTCTTACCAAGCCCCTCTTTATGCTGGGTCTTGACGGGGCGCTTGCCTTCTTGGAGGAGCAGGGCGTTGACGGCCTGCTCGTTGCCCAGGATGGCAGTGTTCACCAAAGCGCTTCGAGCTCCTTCGTGCTTCGTTAGCGCGTTGGGGTGCGCCTGGCTTGCCGTCCTTCTTGCGGCTGTCAGCTAACGATGTTGCAGCTCATGCAGGTGGCGGAGGTGGATGCCGATGTGTCCGATACCGAGGATTACGGCGGAGATCACGGCTACGGGCGATTGGTACCAGATTCCCAAGAGCGCCAAGGCGGCCACCGGCAAGGTCGCGATGGGCACGGGAATGGGGCCGAGTGGCTGGTACATTCCGTCGAGTTTTTCTCCTCCCCTGAAATAGCGGGCCCAAGCAAGCTCGTAGAGGAACATGAGCAGGAAAGCTGCCATGAGCCAAAGGAGCCATGGGAGCGAGAAGCCCTGCGGGCATACAAATACGACGGCGGAAGTGGTGGCGAGCACCTGGCCAATTCGCTCGAACAAGAGGAGGGTCTTGTTCTCGCGCCTGGAGAGCTCCTCGTAACCCAGCGGCTGCTTCTTGGCCCACCTGATGTTGGGTATGAACAGCATCGCGAGGAAAACGACACCGACTATCGAGAACCCAAACTGCATTTTGCCTTCCAACCCTTCGCCACGGTTTCAGCGAACACGCGCAAGGGATAGCGTGACGCTCCGTTCCTTTGCCGCTCGCCGTACCCTGTGCTCTTACGAACCACGCCTCGGGCGGAAGCTGGGGGAGCAATGCCCCCTGCCGACGCGAATTGCAGTCTTTCGAAGAGTTGCCGCTTGATGGGCGTGACTGCGATAAAATCCAATCGTAACTGAGTGCGTGCGAGCAAGCATGCGCAAAACATACGAGAAGGGATTACCCCATGGCAGACGATCAGCTCATGCAACTTGTCATCATCCGTCACGGCGAGTCTGAGTGGAACAAGGCCAACCTGTTCACCGGTTGGACCGACGTCGAGCTTTCCGAGGCTGGCGTTGAGGAGGCCAAGGAGGGTGGCCGTGCCCTCAAGGAGGCTGGCTACGACTTCGACATCTGCTACACCAGCTACCTCAAGCGCGCTATCCACACGCTGAACAACGTCCTGCTCGAGATGGACCGCGAGTGGCTGCCCGTCATCAAGTCCTGGAAGCTCAACGAGCGTCACTATGGCGCCCTGCAGGGCATGAACAAGGCCGAGACCGCTGCCAAGTACGGTGACGAGCAGGTCAAGATCTGGCGTCGTTCCTTCGACGTTCCCGCCAAGGCCCTCGAGCCGGGCGACGAGCGCTGCGCCCAGACCCAGGAGCTCTATCGTGACGTTGCCATGAAGGATCAGCTCCCCTACACGGAGTGCCTGAAGGACTGCATCGCTCGCGCCTGGCCCTACTTCCAGGACGAGATTGCCCCGCAGCTCAAGGCTGGCAAGCGCGTTCTTATCGCCGCCCACGGCAACAGCCTGCGCTCGCTCGTCATGATGTTCGAGCACCTCACCCCGGAGGAGATCCTCGAGGTCAACATCCCGACCGCTGTGCCCCTGTCCTACACCTTTGACCAGGACTGGAATGTCGTTGACAAGCACTACATCGGCGACCCCGACGTGATCGCCGCCAAGATCGACGCCGTTGCCAACCAGGGCAAGGCCAAGAAGTAACTTCATCGCATAGATGAGATGGGCAGCCCCCGTTCTCTGCTGGCAGGTCGCCGGCGAGAACGGGGGCTGTGCGTTAGGGGAAATGGTTTCGCGGACTTGGCCGGCCCCGGCCGTCGGAGTCCGCGAAACAGGGGTCGCTTTGACGGACTTGGCCGGCCCCGGCCGTCGGAGTCCGTAATACGGAGGCTGCTTTGACGGACTTGGGCGGCCCCGGCCGTCGGAGTCCGTGAAAAGGAGGCCGCTTTGACGAACTTGGGCGGGTAGGGCTGACGGTAAGTTGGAGAAACGGGCTCCCGAAATCACAACTTTGCGGCATGCGTGCCGGTGAGTTGGAGAAACAGACCCCCGTAATCACAACTTTGCGGCATGCGTGCCGGTGAGTTGGAGAAACAGACCCCCGTAATCACAACTTTGCGGCATGCGTGCCGGTAAGTTGGAGAAACGGGCCCCCGAAATCACAACTTTGCGGCACAGCTGCCGGTAAGTTGGAGAAATTGGCCCTCATAATCACAACTTTGCGGCAGGGCTGCCAGTAAGGTGAAGAAAGCGCCTTGCAATGACCCCTCGAAGTCCAAAAGCTGCCGCCCGCATGAAATATCGCGGTGTAAACCCCATATCTGAAACGGGAGCGTAACGCGGGTGTGCGAACCTGTCCCTAAGAAAGAACATATCCGCCTTTTCTAGGAAAAGGAGACAATCATGGGCAACGACATGAACATCGACTTTGTCATGCGAACCATAGAGGAGCGCGACATTCGATTCGTGCGCCTGTGGTTTACGGACGTGCTGGGCAACCTCAAGGCTTTCTCCATTGCGTCCGAAGAGATCGAGAAGGCCTTTGAGGAGGGCATCGGCTTTGACGGCTCGGCGGTTGAAGGCTTCGTTGCCGCCGAGGAGTCCGACATGCTAGCCTTCCCAGACCCCACGACTTTCCAGATCGTTCCGCGCATGGGCAATCAGGAGCCGACGGCTCGTATCTTCTGCGACATCAAGACTCCCTCTCGCGAGCCCTTTGACGGAGATCCGAGGGGTTGCCTTGAGCGCGTCTTCCGTGCCGCCGAGGATAAGGGCTACGTGCTGAATGTTGGTCCGAAGATTGAGTACTTCTACTTCAAGGATAAGGGCCCCGAACTCAAGCCGCTCGACGATTCGAGCTACTTTGACCTTACGGCCTTTGATGCTGCCACCGATCTGCGTCACCAGACGATCCTTGCCCTCGAGCGCATGTCCGTTCCCGTGACCTATTCCTATCACGCGAATGCCCACTCGCAAAACGCCGTTGAGCTGCGCTATGCCGACGCTCGTACCTGCGCCGACAACATCATTACCGCGCGCATGGCCATTCGCCAGGTGGCCTTTGCCAACAACATGGTGGCCTCCTTCATGCCCAAGCCCATGTCGAACGTGCCGGGCTCTGGCATGTTCCTGTACCAGTCGCTCTTCGACCGCGAGGGCAACAACCTCTTCTGGGCTCCCAAAGAGCATCACCCGGCACACCTATCCGACCTTGCGCAGCACTACGTTGCGGGCCTGCTCAAGTACGCGCCGGACTACACGCTTATCACCAACCCGACCGTGAACTCCTACAAGCGCCTCGTTACCAACAGCGTCGTTCCCCTCTACGCAACCTGGGGACGCAAGGATCGCACGGCGCTCGTTCGCGTGCCGACGCACAAGCCGGGCAAGCACCAGTCCACCCGCGTCGAGCTGCGCCAGGCCGACCCGACGGCCAATCCCTACCTGGCCTTTGCCATCACGCTTGCTGCGGGTATTCGCGGTATCGAGGAGGGCCTGGAACTTCCCGACGAGATCACCACGGTGGGCATGACCGACTCCCAGATTCGCGCCCTGGGCATCGAGCGTCTGCCGCGTTCGCTCGGACGCGCCATCGAGCGCTTCGAGGGCAGCACCTTCGTGCGCGAGGCGCTGGGCGACCACGTCTGCGACTACCTGCTCGACGTCAAGCACCGCGAGTGGCATGACTTCCGTGGTGCCGTGACGGATTGGGAGCGCGAGCGCTACTACGCCGGCGTATAGTGAGTTCGCAGTGAGTCAGTTACCGTAGTCCTTTTTGACTCATCCTGTTCGCTGAGTCAAAAAGGACTACGGTAACTGACTCACTGCGTTTCCTGTGTGTTGAATTGTGAATCATTCGTAAGGACTTGCCGAGATATCGGCGGCGAGTGATTTTGCGCGGGAATATTGAACGTGGCGAATAAAGAGTCGCCTCCATCGCACGAGCTTTGAACGATACACCCGTCGGCGTGCGGTGGCAGTCATCTCAAGGAAGGGGATATTCCATGAGCAGTATTAACCGTCGGTCGTTTCTTGCCGCATGTGCCGGCAGCCTGGGCCTCGCGTTGAGCGCCTGTGGGGGCTCTGCTCCTGCCGACAGCGCCAGCAAGGCGGAGAGCCAGGACTACAAGCTGGTGAAGCCCGGCACCCTGATTTTCGTTTCTGAGCTGGAGTTTCCGCCGCTCGACTCCTTCGAGGACGGCGTGCCCAAGGGTTTTGACGTCGACCTCTCTCACGAGATCGCAGAGCGCATGGGGCTGAAGTGCGAGTACCTGCCTCCCCAGAACTTTGACTCCATTATTCCCATGATCAAGCAGGGCGGTAAGGCCGATGTGGGCAACTCCGCCTTCTCCGTTACCGAGGAGCGCAAGGCCGAGATCGACTTCAGCGATCCCTACCTCGACTCCAACCTTGGCATTGCCGTTCGCAACGACTCAGATGCGCGTGACGAGAACACCCTCAATGCCGAAGACAAGAAGATTGCCGTCCAGGCGGGTTCGACGGGTGAGGCTTGGGTTCGCGAGAACCTTCCCCAAGCCACCGTCGTGCCTATCGACTCCGTCACGAGTTGCATGACGGGCGTGGAGGCCGGGCAGTACGCCGCCTTCTGCGGTGACTTGCCGGTTGTTGCCTACCTGAGCAATTCCTTCCCGAACTGCGAGATTGCCAAGGAGATTCCGACGGGCGAGCAGTACGCCCTGGTCATCTCGAAGAACAATCCGGCTCTGACGGCTGCCATCAACGAGGTCTTGGCTGACTTGCGCAGCGATGGCACGATCGACGAGCTCGAAGAGAAGTGGTTCGGAAGAGTTCTTTAGGGAGATGTGCTGGAAAAATGGGGCAGGTACCACACTGGTACCTGCCCCATTTCGCGTTATGCGGCGGGAATGGTTAAAATAGTAAGTTGTGAAAAATACCTGCAGAGTGCAGCTTTGCTGTTTGAAAGGACCAACTATGGGTCATCCCTCACGCCGACAGTTCCTCTCTAGCATTGCCTTCGGGGCCGGCGCCCTTGCCCTATCGGGCTGCGGCTCATCTGCCAATACCGCTGAGGAAGAAAAGGGTGACGGTGCGTATAAGCTGGTCACGCCGGGTGTTCTTACCTGCGTTGCCGAGCTTCACTTCCCTCCGTTTGACTCCATGGACGAGAAGACCGGTGAGCCCATCGGCTTTGATATCGATGTCTCCAATGCTCTTGCCAAGCAGCTGGGGCTTGAGGTCAAGTGGCTCCCGAGCCAGAACTTTGACACCCTTGTGCCCACCATCAAGGCGGGCGGAACGGCCGATATTGCCTTGTCGGCTATCACGATTACGGATGCCCGCCTTGCCGAGGTCGATATGACCGACCCCTATCTGGACTCAAACCAGTCAATCGTGGTCGAGAAGAATTCCGCAGAGACGACTGAGTCCCTTAACGACGCCTCCAAGAAGATCGCGGTCCAGTCTGGAACGACGGGTGAGTCTTGGGCCCAAGAGAACCTGCCCGATGCGCAGATCGTTCCCTTGGATGACGTCGTCAGCGCCATGAACGGCACGGTCGCCGGAAGGTACGATGCAATCGTCGTCGACCTGCCCGTCTCCAAGTATCAGATCACCAATTCCTTCAGCGACCTCAAGGTGCTTGAGGAGATTCCGACGGGCGAGCAGTACGGCATGGTGGTGTCGAAGTCAAACCCCGGCTTGACTGCCGCCCTCAACGAGGCCCTGCAGGCCATCAAGGACGATGGCACCTTCGCGCAAATCCAGACCACCTGGTTCGGCGAAGAGATTCAGTAAGCCGCACTAACAGCATGTTCAGCAACGTGCGGGGCTCTGCTCACGTGCAGAGTCCCGCGCCTTGGATAAAGAGGAGAAGCTCTATGAGTCACGTAACGTCACGGAAGGCAACGTGGGTGCTGAGGGTGGCTATGGCTACGCTCGTGCTTTCCTTGCTTGTTCCTAGCGAGGCCGTGGCCATGTCTACCAACAAGGCAACCGCTCGTCCGAACCAAGACGGTGGGTCGGGTGTCATCGGAGGCATTCCTACGCGCCTGACTTGGAGGCACGGTGGGAGAGGGCGAAGAGGTCAAGGACATCACGCTGACCCTGCCCGAGGGCGGTTCCTTTGAGGGCTCCTCTACCAAAGTCACAGCTCTCGATGGCCTTACGCGCACGGGCGTTGAGGGTGTGGCTACGCCAAGCGACAACAGCCTGAAGGTGGTCTTCTCCGAGCCGGTGAGCCAGAACCTGCTCGTTCGCCTTGAGGTCGAGGGCATGGCTTTCCCTTCAGAGGGCGGCGATGTCGTGGTGGGTGGCAGCTACACCACGGGAGCTGGAGAGCAGAAGCTGGACGATTCCAAGCCCATCGAGACCATCGCCAACACGCCGCTCCAGTCCATCGTCTCCTTCCTTGACGAGTCTCCGGCCGTTGCGGCATGGAACTCCAACCAGTTCCTCGGCATGTTCTTCAAGCCGCAGCTGCTGGTGACCTCCCTGTGCACGCTTGCCCCGGGCTGGCTGCTCTGCCTTGCCATCGTGGCCATCGCCTACCCGATTGCCATCATGCTTGGCCTGCTCTTCGCCTTCATGAAGATCTCGCGCTATCGCATTCTGCGCGCCATCGCCATCACCTACGTCAACCTGCTGCGCGGCACGCCGCTCTTCCTGCAGATCTACATCATGTTCTTCGGCCTGCCGATGATGAACATCAACATCGACAACAACGTGCTGGGCGTCATTGTGATCGCGGTCAATGCCTCGGCCTACCTTGCCGAGATCTTCCGCGCGGGTATCCAGTCCATTCCCGAGGGCCAGTACGAGGCAGCTTCCTCGCTGGGCATGACCTACCTGCAGACGATGTTCTACGTCATCCTGCCGCAGACCATCCGCCGCGTCATCCCCACGGTAACGAGCGACTTCATCACTTCCTACAAAGACACCTCGCTCTTGTCGTCGGTGGGCGTGATGGAGCTCATGATGTTCGCCAAGAACCTCACGTCGGTCTCGGGCAACATGACGCCCTACGTGGCCGCCGCCATCTTCTACCTCATCGTTACGCTGCCGCTCATCAAGGTGGTCGGCAATATCGAGAAGCGCATCGCGCACTCTGAGCACGGACATGGCCTGCGCCCGAAGATCCGTACGAACGAGGAGGGCTCGGCCCAGGCCGAAGCCGAACTTGGCGACGAGATTAGCGTGCATGCCGAGGCGCTTGAGCGCGAGGGTGCCTTGGGCGAGCGCGTCATGCTGTCGTTCAACAGTGTTGCTGCGGAGGTGTAGTCATGGCTTTGTTTGCTAAGAAACACAAGGGCTTCGATGCGGCTACGGTTCCGCCCGCTATGGACGCCAACGAGGCGGCGAGCATAGCATTTGCTCACGACCAGGGCCTCTCTCGTCATCACTTCGTTGAGGGCGAGCATCCTGCGGTGCGTATTGAGCACCTCAACAAGACCTTCAACGGCGAGACGCAGGTGCTTCGCGACGTGAACCTTGACGTCTGGAACGGCGAGATCGTCGTGGTGCTGGGCCCCTCCGGCTCCGGCAAGTCCACGATGCTTCGCTGCATCAACCTACTCGAGACTCCCACTGCCGGCCACATCCTCATCGATGACGAGGAGATCACCGGCAAGAGTGGCCGTGAGGTCGCTCGCGTTCGTCGCGAGCTTGGCATGGTCTTCCAGGGCTTCAATCTCTTCCCGCACCTCACGGCGCTTGAGAACGTCATGGTCGGTCAGACCAAGGTTCTGAAGAAGGACAAGGAAGAGGCCCGTGCCGAGGCCATCAAGCAGCTTGAGGCTGTGGGCATGGGGGACCGCATCGACTTTAAGCCGCCCCAGCTTTCCGGTGGTCAGCAGCAGCGTGTTGCCATTGCCCGCGCCGTTGCCATGCATCCCAAGGTGCTTCTCTTTGACGAGCCTACCTCTGCGCTCGACCCCGAGCTCGTGCGCGATGTTCTTGGCGTCATGCGTGAGCTTGCCCTCCACGGCAACATGACGATGATTGTCGTGACGCATGAGATGGGCTTCGCGCGTGAGGTTGCCGACCGCGTCGTGTTCATGGAGGGCGGTGTCGTGGTCGAGCAGGGCCTTCCCGAAGACGTCTTCGACCACCCGCAGCACGAGCGCACCAAGCAGTTCCTCGGCTCTATCGGCTAGTAACAGTAGTATGAGCCTGGCTCGCATGCGATCTCGTACGGCATTGGGTGGCCTTATATCGATGAAAGATGTGTTCAGCGTGGCCCTTCTACGCTATAGACGTGGTCATGGTGGGCTTTACGTATCGAATTGATACGTTTTGTGCTACCCTGAATTAGTGCGTTTGTTTTGAGATTGTTACTTTTGCCAGCTGCAGGCGCTTTGGAGGTCATGCGGAGTGCATCACAAGAACATCTTGCATATTGCCCGCACGTCGCGTCATCATGATCGCATGCGCGAGTTGAGCCACGCGATTGACGTTTCTATCGCACTCGCTACTCCCGTCACCTTTCCCCAGGCCATTGCCTCTGGTCATGAGTTTGACCTCGTGATTCTCGACCCCGATGGTATGGATCAGAACACGCTGAGTGCCGTTGATTCCTACGTCTCCGACAATGGCTTCATCCCGACCTTGCTCGTGACCGACGAGGAGAAGCTCGCCAAGATGCACCTTCCCGTGCAGGGGAGGAACGACTTCATCCTCTCCACGGCTGGCGAGGCGGAGTTCGAGGTCCGTTGTTCGCTGCTGCTCTGGCCTGGCGAAGAAAGCGCTCCGGCTGACATCGTCTCTATCGACAACATGACCATCAACCTGGCCACTTACCAGGTCTACATCGACTCCGTGCCTGTTGACCTCACTCTGATGGAGTACTCGCTGCTCTCCTTCTTGGCAACGCATCCCTCGCGTGCCTACTCGCGCGAGACCCTGCTGCATCGCGTGTGGGGCTTCGAGTACTGCGGCGGTACGCGTACGGTAGACGTACATATCCGTCGCGTTCGCTCCAAGGTGGGGCCTCAGGTCGCAAGCCATATCGTCACCGTTCGTGGCGTGGGCTACCTCTTCAAGCTCTAGCTTGACCAGGCAAATCAGGAGAAGAACCAAGCTTTTATCGACCCGCCATCCTTGGCGGGTCTTTGCGTTAGCTGGGCAGGTTAACGTGCAATCTGTCCAGGGCTTCTCGCGAAGGTCCTTCTCTCGAAGCCTTATCTGCTAGGCGGCAATGACATTTTCGCTGTGGCAACGTAAACTAGCTGAGTGCGCTTTTTCAGAAAACCAAAAGCCTTGTTTCACTGACGTGAGTTTTGCCCTGCGGAGTTTATGTGATGCGTTGGTGGGGGTACAGTTCTCAATGTAAGGATTCGTCAGTTGCGTGTTGATCAATAAGAGGTGATTGTAATGACTGATGAGAACAAGGATTTCTCAATGTTTGACGCTTCGTCTGCCGATGTTGCCGCTTCTGAGGCCAACACGGCTGGACAGCCCAACTCCGCCCAACCAACCAATGCGGTCGCAGGAGCTAGTACCCTTGAGCAGACCAAGAGTGTGCCGGTGAGTCCCGACGCCACCGCCGCACAGGATGGCTTCCAGGTGCAGAATACGGCTGCGAACCCGGCTAGCGTCACTGCAACGCAGCCCGTAGCCCGTCCGCAGTCCACGGGTCCCGTCAATCCCTTTGAGGAGCAGCAGGCCTTTGGTGCCACGGCACAGTACAACGTCGCACCCACGCAGCAGCAGCCGCGCGTTGATATTCCGCAGGTTGACTATCAGCCGAACCAGCAGGCCGCTGCAGCTACGGTGCCCCCGCAAATGGGGACGGTTCAGCCGAAGAAGAAGCACCCTGCCGTCGCGGCGGGTCTGTGTGGCCTTGCTGGCGGCGTGGTGGGTGCCCTGGCCATCGTCCTCGCCCTGCGAAGCGCCTCGGGTATCAACCTCTCTCAGCTTACGGCTACCAATCAGTCTTCTGCGGGCCAGACGGTTACCCTCTCGCCCAAGAACGACGACGTGACCGTTTCTCAGGCGGTTGCCGCCAAGGCGCTTCCCTCGGTTGTCTCGGTGTATGTTACGACCGACGAAGGTGAGGGCCTCGGCTCGGGCGTTATTCTCGACAACGATGGCAACATCCTGACCAACTGGCACGTTGCGGGAGATGCCAAGGAAATCAGCGTCACGGTGGGCGGCAAGAACTACGATGCCACGCTCGTTGGCGGAGACTCCTCCTCTGACCTTGCCGTGATCAAGGCTGACTTCGGTGGAGACCAGGTCACGCCTATGGAGGTCGGCGATTCCGACAAGCTCGTGGTGGGTGACTGGGTCATGACGATCGGCAGCCCCTTTGGCCTCGATCAGTCCGTCTCTGCCGGCATCGTCAGCTCCCTGGCGCGCAATGAGCTGATGCAGTCCACCTATGGCACGACCATCTATGCCAACCTCATTCAGACCGACGCCTGCATCAACCCCGGCAACTCCGGTGGTGCGCTGGTCAACAGTGAGGGTAAGCTGGTGGGCATCTCCACGCTCTTCTCGTCTGACACCGAGAGCTTCGCGGGCATTGGCTTTGCCATTCCTGGTAACTACGCCATCGAGATCGCCAACAAGATCATCGCGGGCGAGCAGGTCACGCATGCCTACATCGGTTTGACCATGCAGACGGTGACGGCGCAGAACGCCGCTGCTCATAACCTTCCCGTCAACCAGGGTGCCTACGTTGCCCAGGTGGCCGACGGTAGCCCGGCCGCCGAGGCCGGCATCCAGCCGGGTGACATCGTGATTTCCATGGGTGACCAGCAGATCACCTCGGCTGACGGCATGATCTTGGCGGTTCGCTCGCACTCCATCGGCGAGACGGTTACTGTTACGGTGATGCGTGGCAAGGAGCAGAAGAGCTTTGACGTTACCCTGAGCTCTGACGAGGCGCTGCAGCTTCAGCAGGAGCAGCAGAAGCAGCAGTGGCTGGAGGAGCCGCAGGGTCAGCAGAATCAGCAATACCAGCAGTATCAGCAGTACCAGCAGGAACAGCAGCAGAACGACGGGTATGGCGACATGCTCGATGAGATCATGCGCTACCTGTACGACAACAACCACGGCGGCTCTTACGAGCAGGAGTAGCTTGTTGTAAACACGTTTGACCTAGGGGCCGGGACTTCCCGGCCCCTTTTTTGTGGCCGGTACACCCCAGGCCACCTCGTGGCACCCCAGGCCACCTCGTGGCACCCCAGGGCACGTCATGGCACCCCAGGGCACGTCATGGCACCCCAGGCCACCTTTTGGCACCACAGGGCACGTCATGGCACCCCAGTCCACCTCGTGGCACCTCAAACCATTCCGTGACATTTCCCGCCAAGTTTTGTCACATTTTGGTATGGGGGTACACCCTAGGTCACTCCATGACACTTCCTGTCAAGTCATGTCACATCCTTGCACGTCATGGCACCCCGGTACACCCCAGGCCACCCCGTGTCACCCCAAGCTACGTGACCTTTCCGCACCTCATAAAGAAAGCCCGCATGTCAAATGACACGCGGGCTTGCGGCTAAGAATGACTTGCCTGGCTTAGAAGGCGGGGAGCACGTCCTTGCCGTACTTATCGGAGAGGAACTTCTTGAAGTCATCGGTGGCCAGAACCGCAACCAGCGCCTTAATGCGCTCGTCGTTCTCAAGCTCGGGACGCGTTGCGATGATGTTGGCGTACTCCTCGAAGGCGATGCCCTCAGACTTCTCGAGAACGAGCGCGTCAGTTGCGTGCAGGTTGGCCTCGAGTGCGTAGTTGCCGTTGATGGCGGCAAAGTCGACGTCGTTGAGGGCGCGAGGGGTGGCTGCCGCCTCGATCTCGCGGAACTCGACCTTGTGCGGGTTCTCGACGATGTCGTTCGGGGTGGAGGCAAGGTTCTGGGGATCCTTCAGCTTGATGATGCCGTTGTCCTGCAGGAGGAGCAGGGCGCGCGCCTCGTTGGTCGGGTCGTTGGGAAC
>CAJOKK010000013.1 GCA_905235165.1 uncultured Atopobiaceae bacterium
ATGATGCCTGAGCAACGAACCGTGCGCAGGATTTCCATGTGCACCAAAGACGAGAAGGTCGACGAGCTCTTCAGCGAAGTGCCCTCGAAGGTCGCCGCGCCACCACCGCCTGCCGACAGCGACGTGACGATCTTCAAGTAGAAGAGGCGTGCCACAAGAATGAAGATGCCAAACACCGCCAAGGAGATGAGCGCAAAGACGAGAGCGCCGAACACGTTGCCGTCAACAAGCGCGCTGACCTCGAAGGTATAAGCCGGAAAGGCCGTGACGGCACCACCGAACATATGGGAAAGCTCGTTCACGGTCTGCGCGGAACGTTCCCTCGTCAGCGACTGGCTGACGAAGTACAAGACTATCGACGCAGCAAAGGAAAGAACCGTGGCAAGGCTCGTAATGGTGTCTTTGCGACGCACGCGCTTGAAGACGCGCGAGATGATCATAGAGAGAATACCTGCATAGGCCGTCGGCAGAAAGGGCGTGAAGATGACAGCCATGAGGTAGGCGACCCAGTACGAGGGGCCCTCTCCCATGCAGATGCCCCACCCCGCAAGGGGGCCGACAATCAAGTAAAGGGTCCACAGGTAGGAGGAGCCAAGCACGCCAAAGGCCTTAGAGGCAACGATCGCGGACTCGCTGAGCGGCATCGAAAGAAAATCCTCGACGTCAGACTCTCCGAAAAAGGAGGAGAGAATCGTGGGCAGGGAGAGTACAAAGGTCATGATGCCCGTAATGAGAAAGAGCAGCGGAATGATGCTGAAGGCGGCGTCCGTTGCCTTGCAGGCGCTGCAGAGGCCATAGCCCATACTACCCGTCAGCAGCAGGAGCAGCAGTGCGATTACGACGCTCGCCAGCAGGGAGAGACGAGCTGAAATCCCGGTGCGCTTCTCAACTTGCTCTCTGAATCCGCCGAGCGCCTCCATGATCTGCAGGCGCATCAGAAGCACAAAGCTATGCATGGGCAGTCATCTCCAGGAAGATATCCTCGAGCGAGGTGTCGGGGTGCTGCGACTTGAGCTCCTCCAGCGTGCCCTCAAAGAGTTTGTGTCCGTGGTTGATGATGCAAACGGCATCGCAGAGCTTGTCGGCCGTCTCCAGCACATGCGTGGAGAAGAGAACCGAATTGCCCTTCGCGGCATGCTCGCGCATGGCCTGCTTGACCTCGTGCGCACCCTTCGGGTCAAGGCCGAGCATGGGCTCGTCGAGAATCCAGACACTCGGCTCGTGGATGAGGGCAGCCATGACATGCACCTTCTGACGCATGCCGTGGGAGTACTCAACAATGCGCTTGTTGAGGGCATCGTAAATCTCGAAGCGCTCACCGAAGTCCTTGATAAAGGACTCGCGCTTCTCGACCGGGGTGCCATAGATGTCAGCCATGAAGTTCAGGTACTCGATGCCCGTCAGGCGCAGGAAGCGGTCGGGGTTATCGGGCACGAAGCCAAACTGACGCTTGGCCTCGACGGGATCGCTGGCAATGTCGTGGCCATTGATGGCAATGGAACCCTCGTCGATTGAGTTGATGCCGCAAATCATCTTGAGCGTAGTGGACTTGCCGGCGCCATTCGGCCCGAAAAATCCCGTAATCCGCCCATCTGCAACCGTCCAGCTAAGGTCATCGACCGCCTTGGCGTCGCAGCCGGCATAGGTCTTGGTGACATGCCTAAGCTCGATCATGAGCAATTTCCCTTCGTCAGTGGGCGCCAAATAGGGCGCCCGTCTTAAATGCCGCACCATGATACGACAAGCGAGCAGAGCACCAAAAACAGCGAGACGCACCCGACGCGGGCTGCCGACATTTCCAGAGGTCAGAAACGCAAAACGGGGGACGCACAATGCGTCCCCCGTCTAATCCAACCTTTTCGCTGGCCATGAGGCCAAAGGTGTTTCGCTCTTCTTGGTGAAGGAAGAAAGCCCCTACTTTTTGCGCATCATGCCGTAATAGGAGGCAACACCGCAACAGAGCGCCAGGCCAAGCGCCCTCATAAAGTTGGGCGTGAAGGGCACATGTTCAAAGAAGACCTGCTTGATATAGGAGACAATCAAAAAGAGAGCGAAGGCCAAAATGACATTGACCACCGCGCGGGTAAGCACCTTCTTGTTTTCCTCTTCCATAGCTACTACCTCCCTCATGCATCTCGTTTGCGAAAACTCATACGAGTATAGGCGAGTACGCTTTAGCGCCCGCGCAGCTCCACGAAAAGCTCCGCCCCTCGCCTACCCCAGTGCAGGAGAAAAGAAAAAACGGGGAACGCGCAATACGTCCCCCGTCTGACCTACCTTCCTTGCAGCCCATGAGGCCAGAAAGGCTTCGTTACTCCTCGACCAGCTCGAACATCTCGGGACCGACGCCGCAAACCTCGCAGACGAAGTCCTCAGGCAGCTCGGGCGTATCGACGGTGACCTCCCAGCCACACACAGTGCAACGGAACGTATAGGTCTGATCGGCCATGCGTTCCTCCTTTCTCCCTCTTCGACAGATGCGAGGCTCGCGCTCGTCGCGCAAAGCCTGGATGCAGCTTAACATCTTTGCGCCTGGCATCGGCGCGAAATCGCTCGCCAATCGGCGAAGGCGTCGCGCACTACTCGGCGACGTAGCTCGAGGCCTTGGGAGGCGTCTTGCCCTTGAGCGTGGAGTGGTAGTAGGCATAGGTCATCGGCGCTGCGTCAGAAAGAACCTCAGCATCCTTGACCTCGCCCACAAAGACCGTGTGGGTTCCCACGTCCAACTTCTGCACCACCTCGCAGGCAATCACGCAAGCAGCGCAAGCAGGGGTATAGGGATCGCCCAGGCAGGTCTCGGCTCGCTCGATGTCAGCGAACTTATCGAAATCGGTCGAGGTCCTGAAGCCAAAACGCCCAATGTAGGGCATGTCGGCCTCCTCGGTGATGGCGGTCAGGGCAAAGTGACCGGCCTTCTCGATAACCCCCTCGGTGTGGTTCTGCTTGTTCACCACCACCTCCACCTGGAGTGGCGTGCTGGTAAGCTGCAGGCCGGTGTTGATCACGCATGCACCGTAATCGTCACCCTCCTGCGCCGACACCACGTACAGACCGGAAGAGAACTTGAACATTGCCTTGGTATCCATGTTGACACTCCCCTCCTCGAAGCCCGGCCCCGCTGGCCGGGCGTACTTGGCTACCCCTAGCGGCTACGCTCCTTGAGCGCACGCTGAATGTCGCGGTTGACCTGCTTCTTGGCAAGGTCAGCACGCTTGTCGTAGCTCTTCTTGCCGCGACCGACGCCAATCTGCAGCTTGACGCGGTTATGCTCGTCAAAGTACAGCTCCAGCGGCACCAGCGCCAAGCCCTTAGTTCTTAGGCGCTGGTCAAGCGAGGTAATCTGCTTGCGATGCAGCAGCAGCTTACGCCGACGGTCGGGGTCGACATTCCAGACGCCGCCGTTGGAGTAGGGATGGATGTGCATGGCGACCAACCACACCTCGCCACCGCGAATGATGCAGAAGGAGTCCGTGATCTGTGAGGGGCGCTCGCGCAGGCTCTTGACCTCGGTACCCGTGAGCTCGATGCCAGCCTCATAGGTGTCGAGAATCTCATAGTCGTGATGCGCAACACGATTGCGCGAGATGGTCTTCTTGCCCTTCTTGGCACCGGCCTGCTTGCCGGATTGCTTAGCTGGCATCGCCGTCCCCCTCACGAATCAGGGCGAGCAGAGCACGCGCTGCCTCTTCTCCCACAAGGTCACGCGCGCGAAGGGTGAGGTTGGTGGCAACGTCGCGCTCGCCCGCCTCAGCCGCATCCATGGCGCACATGAGCAAGCAGATTGCGATCTCTGCGTTCGCCGCCTCGGGAATGCCCTCTTCGGCGAGAAGTTCACTCGCCTCCTCGTCGCTCAGCCCATCGGGGTCGTAGGCAGTGCCGGCCGCCTGGTCGAGAACCGCCTCGAGCGTCGAGTCGTCCGCATCGAGACGACGTGCCGCGCGCAGGGCAGCAGCCGCCGTCCGCGGCTTCTCACAAGCCTGGAAGTACTCGGCAAAGGTGAGGTAGGCTCGCACGAGATGACTTGCCTCACTCGCGCGCTCAAAGACGGAATACGTGAGCGCAAGGTACTCGTTCATGTTGCCAGCCACACGGAAGAGGTCGGCAAGGTTCAGCCTGTGCTCACAACCCATCGGGTTCCAGCGCACAGCCTGCTTGAGCGACTCGGTGGCATGGTCGTAATCGCCCGTGTGAATGTCTGCCAAAGCGAGGTCGGCATAAAGGCGATCAAGCGGCTCACCCACATCGCGCAGCTCTCGCGGATCTTCTTCAACGCGGCGATAGGCCAGACGCTCGAAGATGGTCGGGAAGCTGAACCACTGCAGCTCATCGGTAGTGGGACAGTTGCGATCAACGTATTCTTCGGCATCGCTTGCAAGGCGCATGAGAAGCTCGCGTGCACGCTCGTCTTGGCCCTGCATCAGCAGGCCCTCTGCGCGCATCAGCTCCTCAGTCAGAGTAGTTTCGCTCATGGTGACTCCTTCGGTAGTTCTCACATCCAGTCTAACCGAGGGCCCGTTCACTTGCGAGCGAACGAGACATGGAAGGGCGAGGGAAGCGGGAAGGATGGGGCCTGCCTCTGCGGCAGCGAGAAGCGAAGGCGCGGCGGGAGCGAGGACTGTCTGAGCGAGCGAAGCGAGCGAGTTCCGCAGCTGCCGCGCCGTAGCGACGAGCGTCCTTGCCGCAGCGGCAGGACCCGTCCTTCCCGCCTCCCTCGCCCTCTTCCGGGTCTCACTCGCTCAGCCCTTATCCCCTACTCCAGAGTGAAGTCAATCTGGCCTCGGTCGGGATTGGCTGCGCTCACCTTTACGGCAACACGCTGGCCAAGACGCCAGACCTTGCCGGAGCTCTCGCCCCTCAGCTCGTAGCGTTCGTCGTCGTAGGCAAACCACTCGTCACCCAGCGCTCTTGTGGGCAGCAGGCCCTCGGCGCAGGTGTCATCCAGCATCACGAACAGGCCGTAGCGCTCGCAACCTACCACCACGCCCGAGCAGACCTCGCCGATGCGGCCCTGGTACAGCTCGGCCATCTTGGCCTTCTGGGAGTCACGCGCCGCAAGGTCACTCACGCGCTCCTGGTCGGAGCAGCGTCGACACAGCTGCGGCAGCTCTTTTGCCACTTCATGCTGCTCGCGCGTCTCAACATTTCCTGCCAGCAATGCCTTGAGCGCACGATGCACGATGTCGTCAGGATAGCGCCTGATGGGAGAGGTGAAATGGCAGTAGGCATCGGCTCCCAAGGCATAGTGGCCCGTGTTGTTGGGAAGGTAGATGGCTCGCTTCTGCGCTCGCAGCAGCAGCGCGTTTGCCACGTACTCGCCACTTGTGCCGTGTGCCTTCTTGATGACCTGCTGAATGGCTGCCGGCTCGGCCGCAACCACCCGTTCGGCCAGCTTGGTGTCAACGAGCCCCAACTCGCGCAAGAGCGGGATGGTGGCCGAAAGCGTCTCCGGCGAAGGCTGATCGTGACCACGATACGCCGCTGCGACTTCTGCGTCGCTCAGCATCTTGGCAACTGCCTCGTTGGCGATGAGCATGGCTTCCTCAACCAGGGAGGTCGCGCGCGTACGCTCCCGCACGCTCACGCCCGTGGGATGCCCTTCGTCATCGAGAAGCACTCGTGCCTCGGCGGTCTCGAAATCGATGGCGCCACGTCGCCTGCGCACTTCTCGACGAAGGGCAGCCAACTCGTCGAGGGCGAGAAGGGCTTCGGCAAGCTCCTGTGCCGAGCCCACGCACACGGGCAGCTCATCAGCCTGCAGCCTTCCCTCTAAGAGGGCGTCAACCTGGTCGTAGCTCAAGCGTGCATGGGAGTGAATCGCAGAGGTGCACGCCTCGGCCTCCTGCACCTCGCCCTTTGCGTCAAGACGCAAGATCACGCTCATGCACAGGCGGTCTTCATCGGGCCGAAGCGAGCAGGCGTCGTTGCAGAGCTCGTCGGGAAGCATGGGAATCACACGGTCCACCAGATAGGTTGAGCAGGTCCTCAGCCGTGCCTCTAGGTCAATCGAGCTCCCCCAGGGAACGTAATGCGTAACGTCGGCAATGTGCACGCCCACCTCAAAGCCGCCGTCCTCCAACCTGCGCACACTCAGCGCATCGTCAAAGTCGCGCGCATCGGCTGGGTCAACCGTGCAGGTGCACAGGTCGCGCAAGTCTCGGCGGCTCGGGTCGCTCGCTAAGGCTCCCTCGACGTCAACCTCAATGCGCTTGGCCTCTTCAAGCGCAGTCGGGGGAAAGTCCGTTGCGATGCCATAGCTCGCGATGACCTTCTCCACCAACATGTCCAGCTCAGTCGAAGGACCAAGGCGACGGTCAAGCGTCGCCACGCCCGCAGCCTGCCTCGACGGGTATTCCAGAATGCGTGCCGAGACAACGTCGCCCTCGCTCACGCCCAGGCGCTCGACGGAGCTGTCTTCTGGCAAGACAAAGAAGTCGTGACGCAGGCGAGCATCAAGCGGTACCACCACCCCAAGCGGGTCGGCCAGTTCGAAGACGCCAAGGAAGGTCGTCGTGGCACGCTGAAGCACACTGTGCACCACCGCTTGCTGAGAGCCTGGTCCGCGCCTGACCAGAACCGCCTGAACCTCGTCGCCGTCCATCGCCTCGCGAAGCCCTCCACGCGCGACGGGAAAGCTCCCCTCAGCCGTCTCAAGGGTCGCGACCCCCTGCCTCACAACGCGAATGGTTCCCGTGAGCGCAACCTTTGGCTTACGGACGGCAGGCTTGCGCCTCCTGCTCTTGTATGACCGCTTGCGACCCATGACTCTCCCTCCAAAGCAAGAAGGGCGGAAGCGGAGCATCACGCTGCCCCACCTCCGCCCTTCAGGACGTTTGCTAGCTCAGGCCTACACCTTCAGGAAGCGCCTCATGGCGATTGCCGAGCCAAAGAGGCCCAGCAGCAGGCCGATAACCATCAGGGCCAGATAGGTCTGGGCAACGACGGTGTTCGACACGCTGAAGGAGAGGAACTGCAGGCTGGTCTCCAGCTTGGGCAGAACGAAGGTCAGGCCTGCCTGAAGCGCGAGAATGGCCAGCACCGAACCAAAGAAGGCCTCGAGGATGCCCTCCATCATGAAGGGGCCACGAATGAAGCTGTTCGACGCGCCCACCAGACGCTCGATGGCGATCTCGCGACGACGCGCGGAGATGGCCAGGCGAATGGTGTTGTTGATGAAGACGAAGGCGACGAAGGAGAGAAGCGCCACCAGCACGATAGCGGCAACACGAATGTAGTTGGTAACGCTGAAGAGGCGCTCAACCGTCTCGCGGCCATACTGGACCGACGCGGCAACGTTATCGGGATCGTCGCAGACATCGATGAAGGACCTGTCGGCAATCAGGCGGTCGGCAACCGTCTGAACCTGCTGCGGGTCTTCCATCTTGATGACCAGCGAGGCGGGAACGGGGTTCTCGCCATCCAAAGCGGCAACGGCATCCGCTGCGTTGCGGTTGCTCATCGTCTCCTTGTACTCGTTGAGAGCGTCTTCCTTGCTCTTGTAGGTAACCGACTCGACGTCTTCCCAGCTTTCGACCTTGGACTGCAGGGACTTGACGGCCTGCTCGTCCGCATCGTCGGAGAGGAAGGCCTGAATCGTCACGCGATCCTCAACGTCGCCCACGAGGCTCGAAATCATGGCAGAACCGAGCACGAACGTACCGATGATGAACAGCGAGAGGAAGATGGTAACCACGGCGCCGAACGACGTAGACCAGTTGCGGCGGAAGTGGTGCATCGCCTCGCGCATGGAGTAGCCAGCATTAGAGAACACCATAACGACCGTACCCTCCTCCCTCTTCATCGCGGACCAGGCTACCGCCCTCAAGCGCGATAACGCGCCTGCGCATGGTGTCGACCATCGCCTGGTCGTGGGTAGCGACGACCACCGTCGTACCCGTACGGTTAATCGCGTCAAGCAACCTCATGATGCCCTGCGAGATCGCGGGGTCGAGGTTACCGGTGGGCTCGTCGCAGATGAGCAGCGGCGGACGGTTGACCATCGCGCGCGCAACGGAGACGCGCTGCTGCTCGCCACCGGAGAGCTGGTCGGGATAGGCGTCCATGCGCTCGGACAGGCCGACGAGGCGAAGCACCTCGGGAACCTGCACGTTGATGACCGACTTAGGCTTGCCGATGCACTCAAGAGCAAAGGACACGTTCTCGTAGATGGTCTTATCGGGAAGCAGCTTGAAGTCCTGGAAGACGCAGCCGATCTGGCGGCGCAGGTAGGGAACCTTCCAGTTGCGCATGGCCGTAAGGTCCTGGCCAGCGACCATGACCTTACCCTTGGTTGCACGCAGCTCGCGATTGAGCAGGCGAATGAAGGTGGACTTGCCGGAACCGGAATGGCCCACCAAGAACACGAACTCGCCCGGGTAGATGTCGAGGCTCACGTTATCGAGCGCCGGCTTGTTGGGCTGGGCGGGATAGACCACCGTTACGTTCTGGAGCGAGATGGTGGGCGTACCCTCATGCGGCACGGCAGGGGCGGGACCCGGGTAGTTGTTGGCCGGGTATCCAGAGTCCTGCTGGGCGCTAGCGCTGGGGGCGTCAGCCGGTGCGGACGAGGGGGTTACCGGAAGCGGTGCAGAGACACCCGTAGAACCGGGAGCCACCGCAGTGTTGGGCATCACGGGAACCGTCGTCGGGTTGGGAGCCACGGGCACCGTCGTAGGATTGGTCATAACTGGAGCGCCCGCGGGAACGGTGGTCGGGTTGGGAACCGGCCCAGTACCATAGCCGGGCCTGACCGTCGGGTTGGGAACCTGAGCGGGGGTATAGCCTGGCTGCGCTGCGGGATTGGGAACCGACGCAGGTCTCACCGCAGGCTCAGCCATCGGATCAGGCACAGACATGCGCCCGTTTCCGGGGTCTGAAAGGGGATTGGCCATCAGCTCTGCCTCCTCATGCTTTGTTCGGTTAGGCACCTCATTGAACGCGAGACGCCCCTTGTAGTACGTATCTGCTTCGCTGACAGATACACAACATATTACCAGTTATCGTACGTGAGTCGAAAACTGGTCCGAACGAACATAGAGAGCATCTGAACGGTAGCTGCCAAAAGCGCACCTAAACATTGCCATTACAGTGAAAAGCCCGAGGGGGCGGAGTCGCAGCGGGGAAAGCCCTAGCGAGAAGCGACGGCCCAGCGATGATAGGCGATGATGAAGGGGTCGAGCTCTCCCCCAGAGAGCACGGCATCCACGTTGCCCGTCTCGACCTCGGTACGAAGGTCCTTCACCAGCTGGTAGGGATAGAGCACGTAGCTCCTGATCTGGTTGCCCCAGGAGATATCGTGCTTGGGGCCTCGCAGCTCGTCCATCTCGGCAGCGCGGCGCTCGAGCTCCATCTCGTAGAGCTTGGAACGCAAGACGTTCATGGCGAAGGCCTTGTTCTGCAGCTGGCTCCGCTCGTTTTGGCAGGTGACGACAATGCCCGTGGGCAGGTGCGTGATGCGCACCGCAGAGTCGGTGGTGTTGACGCCCTGACCGCCGTGTCCATGGCTGTGGAAGACGTCAATGCGCAGGTCGTCGGGGTTAATCTCGACCTCGATGTCGTCAGGGAGCACGGGAAGCACCTCAACGCCCGCGAAGGTCGTCTGGCGGCGTTTCTTGGCATCGGTGGGAGAAATGCGAACAAGGCGATGGACGCCCTGCTCGGCGCGAAGCATGCCGTAGGCGTTATGGCCCGAAACGGTGAACATGGCACGGTCGAGACCGATGGCCTCGCCGGCAGGGGCATCGTTAACCGTTACCTTCCAGCCACGCTTGGCGCAGTAGGCCTGGTACATCCTGAAGAGCATGGCACACCAGTCCTGGGCCTCAAGGCCTCCCTGTCCTGGGGTCACGGTGACGATCGCGTCTCCGTGGTCAAGCTCATCGGTAAACCAGCTCGAGAGCTCAAGCTCGCCAAGCTCCTGAGAGAGCTCCTTGCATAGCTCGCAAGCCTCGAGGATAAGATCATCGTCGTCCATCTCATCGCCCAGCTCAAAGGCCGTCTTGGCCTCCTCGAGCTTCTCTCGCGCAGAAGAGAGCGCTGACACGTCCTCACGGGCACGTGTCAGCTGCTCCATCACCGCGCGAGCGGACTCGGCGTCATCCCAGAATCCGGGTTGGGCACTCTGCGCCTCGAGGGAGGCCACCTCTTGGCGGCGCTCCTCGATGTGCAGGTAGCCCTCCACCTCGTCAAGGCGCTGCTCGAGCGCCTTGACGTCGGGACGAACGACTTCAATCATTTAGTTGGCTCCGTTGGCGCCGTGGCAGTTCTTGAACTTCAGGCCACTGCCGCAGGGGCACGGATCGTTGCGGCCAACACCGGTGTAGGGGTTGACGTCCTCAGACTTGCGGTAGGTCATGGCGTGGGACGGCATGGCAGCGGAGGGCCTGGCGTTCGCAGCCGTGGAGTTAGCAGGCATGAAGGACGGGCTGTGGTCGCCGTCAACCTCCTCGGGGCCCGTGAAGCGGGCACCACGCAGGCTGTCGCCCGTAGTGGGAACCGGACCACCGGCAAGCTCGATGTGCAGGATCGTGCGGAGGAAGTCCTCGTACATGGTGCTGACAAGCTCGGCAAAGGCAGCGTAGGCCTCGGTCTTGTACTCAACCAGGGGGTCACGCTGGCCATAGCCACGCAGGCCGATGCCGGTCTTGAGGTAATCCATCTCCTGCAGGTAGGCCATCCAGCGCGTATCAATGACGCGGAGCATGACCTGAGTGGTGAGCTGGGTCATGATCTCGGGCGAGAGGCGCTCGGCCTTCTCGTTGTAGCAGCCCATCACGAAGTCGTTGACCTTCTCGACAACCTGGTCGCGCGAAAGGTCGGAGGTGATCTCCTCGATGTCCTCCTTGCCGGTGAGCTCGGTAATCCAGCGGTGCAGGTCCTCAAGATCCCACTTGTCGGAGTTGACGGTCTCGGGGCAGTAGAGGCCGACGTTGTGCTTGACGGTGTCGAGCGTGACGGAGGCAACCTGCTCGGTAAGGTCCTTGCCGTCCAGGATGTTGTTACGCTCCTCGTAGATGACCTGACGCTGCTTGTTCATGACGTCGTCGTAGTCAAGGACGTTCTTACGCATCGCGAAGTTGATCTGCTCGACCTTGCGCTGGGCGTTCTCAACGGCCTTGGTGACCATCTTGGACTGGATGGGCATATCCTCGGGCATGTCGGCCTTGGCCATCATGGTTGCGATGCGATCCATGCGGTCGCCACCAAAGAGACGCATCAGGTCGTCGTCGAGCGAGAGGTAGAACTGGGTCTCGCCGGGATCGCCCTGACGGCCGGAACGACCACGCAGCTGGTTATCGATACGGCGGCTCTCGTGACGCTCGGTACCGATGACGCACAGACCACCGGCCTTGAGCACGTTCTCGCGCTCCTTGACGCACTGCTTGCGGGCACGATCCATGGCCTCGAAGGCAGCCTGCTCGGTAACGGGTTCCTGGCCCTCCTCGACCTCGCCGAGGCCGGGGAAGACGCCGCCCTGCTCCACGATGGTGATGGCGGCATTGAGCTGCTCGGCAGAGACGCCGGTGAGGTCGTAGCCGTCCTCACGCAGGTAGTCGAGGGCAAGGAAGCTGGCGTTGCCGCCCAGCAGGATGTCGGTACCACGACCGGCCATGTTGGTTGCGATGGTGATGGCACCCTCGCGGCCAGCCTGGGCGACGATGGCAGCCTCGCGCTCGTGATGCTTAGCGTTGAGGACCTCGTACTGGCCCGGGCGCACACCGTGCTTCTCGAGGACGCGAGCGAGACGCTCGGAGCTCTCGATGGAGACGGTACCGACCAGAACGGGCTGACCCTTGCGGTGACGCTCGACGACCTCATTGGCAACGGCGTTGAACTTGGCGTCGATGCTCTGGTAGACGAGGTCGTCGTTATCGATACGGGCAACCGGGCGGTTAGGCGGAATGGCCTGGACCGGCAGCTTGTAGATCTCGCGGAACTCGGAGTCCTCGGTCATGGCGGTACCCGTCATGCCGGAGAGCTTCTCGTAGAGACGGAAGTAGTTCTGCAGGGTGATGGTGGCGAGGGTCTGGTTCTCCTCGCGGACGTACACGCCTTCCTTCGCCTCGATGGCCTGGTGCAGACCCTCGGAGTAGCGCCTGCCCTCCATGATGCGGCCGGTGAACTCGTCGACGATCTTGACCTCGCCGTCAACGACGACGTACTGCTGATCGCGATGGAACATGTACTCGGCCTTGAGAGCCTGCTGCAGGTGGTTGACGAGCTGGCCCGAGGGGTCGGTGTAGATGTCGATGTTCAGGATGCGCTCGATCTTCTCGAGGCCCTCCTCGGTGGCGGCGATGGTGTGCTTCGCCTCGTCCATCTCGAAGTCCTCTTCGGGGATGAGGCCGCGGACCGCGCGAGCGAAGTCCTTGTAGGTGGTGGCGGACTTGTCGCCCATGCCGGAGATGATGAGCGGCGTACGAGCCTCGTCGATGAGGATCGAGTCGACCTCGTCGACGATGGCGAAGTAGTGGCCACGCTGGACGCGCTGGTTGGCGCGGGTGACCATGTTGTCGCGCAGGTAGTCGAAGCCGAACTCGGAGTTGGTGCCATAGGTGACGTCAGCCGCATAGGCGGGCGTCTTCATGTTCGGCATCATGCCGTTCTGGAGAAGACCAACCGAGAGGCCCATGCGCTGGTAAATCTGGCCCATCCACTCGCTGTCTCGGCGGGCGAGGTAGTCGTTGACGGTAACAACGTGGACGCCCTTGCCGGCGATGGCGTTGAGGTAGCCAGCGAGGGTGGAGACGAGGGTCTTACCTTCACCGGTCTTCATCTCGGCGATCATACCACGGTGCAGTGCAGCGCCGCCGATAACCTGAACGTCGTAGTGACGCTGGTGGATGGTTCGATCAGACATCTCACGGATGGCGGCAAAGGCCTCAGGGAGCATGCTGTCAAGATCCTCACCATTTGCGTAACGCTCACGGAAGAGGATGGTCTGACGAGCGAGCTCCTCGTCGTCCATCTTCTCGCGCGCGTAGTTCGGGCCGAGCTCATTAACGCGCTCGGCAATCTTCCTGAACTCCTTGAGCTGGCGGTCAGCACCACCGGAGAGGACCTTTGAAAGTAGTCCAGCCATGTGAACTCCCTCACGAAATCGAAATCGTAGCTTGCATGTAGAGCATTTTCCTTCTATTCAATCTCAAATACTCTAGCAATAACCGGGCTGCACGTCGCTAGTCACTTTATTGCATCATTAAATGCGCACGTCGCACGTCTATTTCAAGCCATTCTCACGAGCTCGCCCACCGGCTGAGGCAGTGGTTTTGGCTTACTTTCACCCAGCTCATCCATAAAACGAGCCATCGCAGCACGCATGCTCGCCGACGGCGGAGAGCCCGTCTCCTCAAGGAGGTTGCGAGCAAAGGTGAGGTAGACATTCTTGGCGTCCACCACGCGGCCCGAGAGCCTCAGGGCTTCCACCAGCACCATCACCACGTCTTCTCGGGTCTTGCTCAGCTCGTGCGCCTTCCAGGCCATCCTGACGCCCAGCTGCAGGCAGTCCTCTCGTATGGCCGCGTTCGCTCCGGCCACCGACACATCAATGAAGAGGCTCCTCAGCTCTTCACGCCGATTGGCCGCCATGCCTGTCGCGTCAAAGGGAGTCTCGCAGAGGTCGCCACGATAGGTGGACACGGCAGACATGGCCATCGAGATCGCCCGAGCGTCGTCCTCCTCCGCAAGAGCAGCGTGAGCCAGGCGCTCGAACTGATCGACGTCGCAGGTCACGATGTCCATGTTGAGGCCCAGCGCGCCCTCGGCCTTGTTCACGATAAAGGGGTCAATCGCCACGCCATCGTTAGCCTTCTTCAGCATGGCCCTGGCATAACTCACGGCTTCGTATACGCGCTGACGCCCTAGGTCGAAGTCGGTCTCAGGCCATATGCACTCGATGAGCTCAAAGCGGCGCATCATGTGGCCACGGCGCATGGCGAGGAAGGTGATGAGCGACCTCGTGCGGCGGCTCGTGAGGCCCATTCCCGAAAGCCGGACTCCGCCAAGGGAGAGGCAGAAATCGCCCAGGAGGGTGATGCCGAGGGGCTTTACGTCCCCTTCGATGACGGACGGCTCCTGGGGCTCCCTCTTCTCGGCGCTGCCGAGAAGAGCAAAGACGGGGGCGGCGCCGTCCTTCTCCTCCTCCGAGCTCGCCGAGTAACGCCGCAGACCCCTGATTGACTTGCGCGAGAGGGCGAGCCATTGGGCCGGAATCGACTCGCGAAAGGAAGCCGAGAGGGCGCCGAAATCATTGCAGAGCATGTTGAGCATCCAGATGGCGTCCTTCGTTGCGTTGGTGTCGACAAGAACGCCGGGAGCGATTTCTGCGACCTCGCGAAGGTCTTGGCAGACAAAGTAGGAGGCGAGATCACGGACGGTCGAGGGCTTCGTTCTTCTCGCCAGCTCGGACAATGGGGTCTGATCGCCAAGTCCCATAGCCGAAAGGGCATCGATGAACTGGGCAAAGATACGCAGCTTACGACCAGTTGCGGGACCCGTGAGCTCGCCTGCTTGCACCGCGCGCACGTGCGCCCGCGCGAAGGCGCCCTGGCGGTTGTCGATCACCGCGAGCGCGAGCAGAACGACAGCCTGCAACATGGAATCCCCCATGCGCGAGGCCAGTGCGACGGCCTCTTCTCCCCCTTCGAGCGTAGTGGACCTGCCCACGACCGATGCGAGCATCGGGTCGATGATGTCGTGGTAGCACAGAAGTCGGCGCGAACCAGCGTACGTCATCGTCTTACCCGCCTCATCGAAGGCCGCTCGTTCGGGTTCACGCGAGGTCTCGGCCACAAAGGCCTGCGCAATGGCAAAGTCTTCGCAGAGCCATGCCGCCACGAGCGAGTTTGGCAACAGGCGCAGCGGGTCATTGACGAGCAGGGCATAGGCCTCGGTGAAGCGGCCACACAGGATGTGGCGACGAGCCTGCACATGTCGCACCAGCTCACGCGCCATATCTGTGTCGTCTCGCATGGGCAGCACCCTACCGAGCGCGCTGCCGCAGTCAATCGCCCGCGCCGCACGCAGGAGGCTTGCGAGGCGAATCTTCTCGGCGAGGTTGGGGATCTTCTCGCCATCGGAGCGACTTGCCAGTGATTCGATGTCCTTATCTAGGTCAAACGCCGCCACCCGCGCTTCTACGCAGGCGACGGCGAATGCTGACAGATCTTGCGAGACGGATGGCTTGAACTCGAGTTTTTCATGCAGCTCGAGCGCCTTGGCCACAAGGCGGACCTGTCCGGCGCACACCAGCTCAACTCCCCAGGCACATCCGAGCTCGACAAGGTCTTCGTCAGAGCAGAGCCTACTCACCTCGGCCAAGCGAGTGAACTCGCCTCGCGCGGCAAGTATGTTGGCGGCTTGCACAACGGTTGCCGACAGACGCAGGGGCATCCCAAGGAACTTCTCCATGCACCTGCGGGTCATCAAGGCCGACGCAATCGAAGGTACCCTGCGCCAAGTCGATGCCAAAAAAGGGCGTGTCGCGGCTCAGCCATTTGAGTGCCTCTTCGTCCGCCCTTCTCGCGACGCGCTTAAGCTCGTCAAAAGTTCCCGAGCCCAGCACCATCATTGCCAGGCGCAGCTCAAGCTCTTCGCGGGGAAGCGTGTGCCTCAAGAGGGCGGCGGCAAGGTCGGCGAGCGCCCGCTTCCAGAGGAGATAAGCGGAGACATGGGAGGACTCGTTCTTCTCCCCTGCATAGACCAAGCTTGCGATATCACGCGTTGAAAGGCGATGGTCTTGGGTGCTTTCTGCAAAGTCAAGACGATAGAGGTCTGCCATGTCTGGGGACAAGAACACTTGGCAGCCGTCCGCCTCCTCGGCCAGGGCCTCCGCCTCGGGAAGCATGCAGACCAGGACGAGGGTATTTCTCGCCACCATACGCTCAAAGGCGCGGGCAACCTTTCCAAGGTCGCACTCATCGATAGGCGGCATGTCATCAAACACAACCGCACGCGGGGCCTTGAGCTCGATGGGAGCCGCGCGGACTTCACGGGCAACACGCATTACGCGGCGACACGCACGAGCGCTGTCCAGGTCTTTCATGCTTTCGTAGCGCGTGTAATAAGAACGGCCCTCAAGCACCTTCAGAACATCGCACGCCAGGAAGGTCTTGCCCATACCCGCTTCTGCGCATAGGTAGACAACGCGCGGGGTTGGTCCATCCCCCAGCACGTTCAGACGAAAACGTCGACGCGCCATATCATTCGCTGGAAGATCTTCCGTTGCGATTGACCCTACCAACCACGTACCTCGACCATGCATCCGCACTGACATCCGCTACCCCTTTCGGAATCGTCTTACGGCTTGCCGGGAACCATAACAAACGAAATCGATCCCTCAGGGCAAAAATTCGGACAACAATTGTTACGACTCGTCAGCTAGTTGCCAGTTAACTGCAAGCTTGGTTTTTATCCCAAAATGGCATGAAGCCGAATGTGCAAAAGTCAAGGTTTTCGCAGGTAGTTCTATGTGTTGAAAATGTTGAAAGATTTTACAGAGCAAATTGGTGTAAGCGCAGCGGGAGTTGCCAGAGGAAAGATTTTCGTCAGACAGTTGGGGCGGAAGGACGCGGACGCAAGAGATTCTAGCCATAGAGCTTGTACTCGCGTGACGTTTTACAGGCGGTGAGCGTAGAGACTAGCTAGTGTGAGTGCGCCACCTTGGAGGATGCCCGGCATCGCTGTTTTCGCGAACTTGGATGGTGCTGGACAGGCAGGCCCTTGAAGCGGGTTGTTCCCGCGGACTCAGGAATCGGGAGGGCCCGAACATCAAAGTCCGAGAAGTGAGCACCCTCCCGGAGTTGGCAGCCGGCGAGAGCGAAGC
>CAJOKK010000014.1 GCA_905235165.1 uncultured Atopobiaceae bacterium
GAGGTAACAAAACCTGACAAAAATGGGGTCCGAAATGTCAGGAAATGTTACTGGGGTAACAAAACCTGACAAGAACGGCCCTCAAGATGTCAGGAAATGTTACTGGGGTAACAAAACCTGACAAAAACTACCCTCAAGATGTCGGGAAATGTTACTGGGGTAACAAAACCTGACAAAAACTACCCTCAAGATGTCAGGAAATGTTACGGGCGTAACAAAACCCGACAAGAACGGCCCTCAAAATGTCAGGAAATGTTACGGGCGTAACAAAACCTGACAAGAACGGCCTTCCAGATGTCAGGAAATGTTACTGGAGTAACAAAACCTGACAAAAACTACCCTCAAGATGTCGGGAAATGTTACTGGGGCAACAAAACCCGACAAAAACTACCCTCAAGATGTCGGGAAATGTTACTGGGGCAACAAAACCCGACATCTTGAGGCACTTCTCCTTATCGATACATGAGTGACGGGGTCGAGTGTTTTGTCACACCCGACCCCGTCATGCCACCGGTCCCCTACTACGCCCAGAAGACGCGGCCTTCCTTACGCTCAGCGGCGTTACCCTCTTGGTCAGCGTAGCCAATGCAGCAGTTGCCGATGCCTTCGTAGTCTCCCTCAACACCAAGTTCTTGTAGCCATTCCTTCCACTCCGGCAGGTCAAAGACCTGCTTGGCGCGATGAACCCAAATAGAGCCCAAACCCAACGCATGAGCTGCCAGCTGCATGTTCTCCATCGCGCAGGAACCATCGTAGACATGGGTGGGCGCATCGCAGGAGGCCAGAACAACAAGAATGACCGGCGCACCATAGAAGGGGTCAGTGTCGGCGGGGAAGTTCACCACGGAGCGGTTGGCGGCGGCGAGCTTCTCATGCAGATCGGGGTCAGTCACAGCCACGATGATGGGAGACTGGCTTGCCATACCGCTTGGTGCCCAAAGGCCAGCTTCAATGACCCGCTCAATAAGCTCACGCGGAACCGGCTTGTCCTTGAATTTGCGGATAGACCTTCGGTTAAAGATGCTGTCGAGTGTGGTATCGCTCATGTTCTTGCTCCTGTTCAAAACGTGTGCCCTCTTCTTGGACAGATGGTAAAAGCACCTACGGTCAATCGACCCCTAGAGAGAGCGAGCGAGCTTATTTGCCTCTCGAACGGCCGTCAAGATCTTGCCGGGACGTACGACATCTCCGACCGCGGCAAAGGGGACGCCGGTCCCCTTGACAAGATCGAGAAGATCGTTGTTGGGTCGGGAGCCAAGTGCGCAAACTACGGCATCAGCAACGATTCTGTGCTCTCGACCATCAAAGCGCACACGAACCGAGCCCTCATCCAAGGAGAGCACCGTCGTACCGGTACGAATTTCAACACCGTAGTCCTGAAGCATCCAGCGCGTGTGCTGCTGAGTGTAAGAAGCGACGTCGCGAGCAACCGCATCTGCCATTTCGATGATGGTCACGTGCTTGCCCTGCTCGCAGAGGATTTCTGTAGCCTCCAGCCCCACCAGGCCTCCCCCGAGCACCACCACGTCCTGCTCCCTCACGAAGTCAAGGCCCTCGATTACCTTCCAGGCATCATGGGCGCGCTCGATTCCGGGGATGGGCGGCACGGACGGTCGGGCACCGGTGGCTACCGCGATGAAATCAGGTGAGAAGGCCTTGATGCGAGCGGCCGTGGCCTCAGTCTGCAAGTGGATCTTTGCCCCGGCGCGTTGGGCAAGCGTTGCCATCACGTTGGCATTGTCGAGCATCAGCTGCTTATGGGGAGCCTTACAGGCGATATTGAGTTGCCCTCCGATGCGCCCGGAACGCTCGAGGACCTCAACCGTGTGGCCACGCAAGGCTGCGACACGCGCAAGCTCGAGACCGGCAGGGCCAGCACCGATGACCAGCACGCGCTTGGGCTTCTCAGCCGAAATGATGGCGGCTTCGTCCTCACGCCCGCAGGCGGCGTTGTATACGCAGCCGATACCGCCAAGCGACGGATCGAAGATGTGCTGCACGCAGCCCTGCTCGCAGCCGATGCAGCGCATGAGCTCGTCGGTACGACCCTCGGCCGCCTTGAGGACAAAGTCTGGGTCGGCAAGCTGGCCGCGACCTACGGCAACGAAGTCGGCCTGGCCGTCGGTCAGCACCTCTTCGCACAGCTCGGGACTGTTGAGACGGCCCGCGCAAATCACCGGTAGGCTCAGCTCGCGTTTGAAGACGGCGGCGTTGGCCGCATTGAACTTCTCGGGATAGTAGTAGGCAGGAACTTGGATGTCCTCGATGTCGTAACTGCCCTGGGAGATATCGAGAGCGTCCAGGCCATGAGAGGCGAAGCGCTTGGCCGCACGGACCGCATCCTCGATCTCGATGCCGCCAGGCTGCAAGGCACCCTCAAAGGCATTGAGACGCATGATGACCGGGAAGTCTGGCCCAACCTTAGAGCGCACGTTCTCCACTACGAGCTCTCCAAAGCGACAA
The DNA here is from genome assembly GCA_905235165.1 of uncultured Atopobiaceae bacterium. Taxonomy (GTDB): domain Bacteria; phylum Actinomycetota; class Coriobacteriia; order Coriobacteriales; family Atopobiaceae; genus UBA1367. The sequence goes on from CAJOKK010000014.1 coordinate 2,464, forward strand.
CGTGCCTCAAAGGAGCCGCCAAACTCGTCGCTGCGATGGTTGGTGTACTCGTTGAGGAACTGGTCAATCAGGTAGCCATGGGCACCGTGAATCTCAACACAGTCAAAGCCTGCCTTCTGAGCACGCACGGCCGCGTCACCGTAGGCCTCGATGATCTCGTAGACCTCCCCGGTGGTCAGCTCGCGCGGATGGTAGGGCACCACCTCGGAGCAAGGAATGGCGCTGCAGGAGACAATCTCGCGTGGCCAGCTGTCGGGAAACTCATCGAAGTCGGGCGCAAAGAGCTGCCGGCCAGCATGCCAGAGCTGTACGCCAACCTTGCCGCCCGCCGCGTGCACCGCGTCGGCAATGGCGGTATAGCCCGGTAGGTACTTGTCGTCGTAGAGGCGCGGCTCGCCCACTGCGGACGTGGAGGGATGCACGGCCGACACCTCAACAAAGAGCAGGCCACAACCGCCCTCGGCGCGGCGTGCCATGTAGCGAGCAAGCTTCTCGTTGCCCTTGTTGTCTGCAAGGCCCGCATCCATCGCGGGAAAGACGACACGATTCTTGAGCTCCATCGACCCTATGCGGCCTGGCGAAAGCATCAGCTGATAGTCCATGAACTCTCCCCTCCCAAAGCAGGCCAAGGGCGCTTGTCCCCTGACCTGCCGGCTCGATCTCATTTAGCAAGGCTCAGGAGACGCCTTATTCTTTCGGCCTCTCAAAGCGTCCCGCCATGTAACCGCCATCGACCTCGATGAGCTCGCCGGTGATGGCACTCGAGAGTTCAGAGCAAAGGAAGAGGGCTGTGGTGGCCTGCTCCTCCGCCTCAGCCAGACGTCCCAACGGAATCTGACGCTCCATCTGGTCATACAGGTCGGGGAAGTGGCTCTTGAACTGCAAGATCATGGGCGTGACGGTCATGCCGGGCATGACGGCGTTCACACGGATGCCCTCGGGCCCGCAGTCAAGCGCGGCGCTCTTGGTGATGGAGTTAACGCCGGCCTTGGCGCAGGCGTACGGAGTCATGCCGTAACAGCCCAGCAGCGCGGCACCCGATGAGAAGTTGACGATGGAGCCGCCCTTGCCCTGCTTGACCATCTGAGCCGACTCTTCGCGCATGCAGAAGAAGGTACCGTAGAGGTCAATGTCGAGCACCTCCTTGAAGCTCTCGGTGGGCATTTCCCAGATCATGCTCTTCTTGGTTTCGATCGAGGCGGCGTTCACGGCAAAGTCCAGCTGGCCAAAGGCTTCAACCTCAGCAGCCACCATGGCTTTGACCTGATCTTCGTCAGCGATGTCACACGTGATGTACTCGCACGTGCCGCCGACCTCCTCAACCAGCTTCTTGGTCTCTTCGAGCTTCTCCGCTCGGCGGGCGGCGATAAAGACCTTCGCGCCGTGCTGCGCGAAGATGACGGCCATCGAACGTCCCATGCCGCTACCGGCACCAGTGATGATCCCGCACTTGCCCTCAAGCAGTCCCTGCATGTCTACCTCCTGATATGCCGTGTTGGCCCTTTGCATCAAAACGGGGGCCGGCACGTCATGCGAACCGGCCCCCGACCTCGGCTCGAGCACCCTGTGAAGGCGCCCCGCCTACCATACGTCGCTGAGAGACGTCTACGCCTCGACCCCAGCAGCTGCGTTGGCCTTGTCAATCTCGGCTTGGCGCACCTTAGCGCCCACCGTCAAGAAGTCCTTCTTGTGCTCGACGAGCTTGACGTCCACCTTGAAGGGCAAAAGCTTGCGCATCTCCTGGTAGTTCTCCTCGGTGCAGCCGTACAGAGGCACATGGAAGGGGCTGGAGCCTGCAACGTCAAACTGGGCAACGGCCGCACAGTAGCGATCTTCGGTGATGGGCACCGAGAAGAACATGTTGCCCTTGCGCCAGGTGTAGTCGCCACCAACGGAGGCATCCTCCCAGCGGATTTCCTTCAGAATGAGCTCATGGGGAAGCTCGACCCACTCGAAGTCGACGCTGCCGCAGGCCTGACACACCGGCAGGGGCGGAAAGGCGATATCACCGCACTCGCTGCACTTGGCACCAAGGATCTTTCCCTCTTCGAGTCCCTCGTAGTAGGTCTTGAGGATCGGCTGAAGCTTGTAAGACATATCTGAACCTCCAAATTGAGTCGTAAATACGCCGCTCGTATGATCCACTCGAGACCTAGGCGTTCTGCAGGATGATGCCGACGGTGGTGTGGCCGCCACCCATGCCGCGAACGAGAGTCTTCTTGATGTCCTTCTGGACCTGGGAGTCACCTGCGGTACCGCGCATCTGGAAGACGGCCTCGGAGAGCATGTTGACGCCGGAGCAGCCCATGGCGTGGCCCCACTGGCAGTCGCCGCCATGCGGGTTGATGGGCGTGTCGCCGTCGAAGGCGGTGCGGTGATCGATCTCGTACTGCAAGCCCTGGCCCTCGGGCACGTATCCAAAGACCTCGGCAGAGTCGGTCTGCTCGCCGGAGCTCATGCAGGTGGTGATAAGCAGATCCATCTCCTCGGGCTTGAAGAAGCCGTTCTTGTCGAGCTGCTTGCGGACCTCGACGTTCATGTTATGGAAGCACCAGGGCTTACGAGGACTCAGGGAGGAGGCGGCATAGTCAATGACGCGGATGGGGCGGTTCTGCACACCGTATTTCTTGATGGCCTCGTCGCTCATGAGCACGAGCGCACCGGCCGCACAGTTGTGCATGACGGCGCCGGACTTGCGCGTGAACTGCGTGATCTTGTAGTTCTTGGGACTGAGCAGGTACTCGACGTCAGAGGAGAAGCCTTCGTCCTTGGCGACCTCGGAGTAATCCTTGGAGCTGCCGTAATCGAGCGAACGCGGGTTGCGCACGGCGCCTCGACGCTGGTTGATGGCCATGTGGGCATAGGCCTCATCGATGAAGGCCTCGTCCTTAAGGCCGTAGAACTCCTTGTAGTAGAAGCCGTTCTCGTCCGGCAACAGAATGTCGGAGGCGCCGTCGAAGCGAGCGTAACCACAGTCGAAGAGCGCCACGCCGGGATGCCAGAACTCCTTGTACTCGGAAAGCGGCTTCACGCGATAGGCCGGCTCGTCGATGGGCACAAAGAACTTCGGGCACTCAAGACCCGCCACCAGCACCACGTCGTACTCGCCCGAGGCGATGGCTTGGACGGCCTCGGTGAAGGCGATGTAGCCCGAAGCGCAGGCCTGCTCGATGTGGCTGATGGGCTTGCCAGCAAGGCCTGCCCACTCCTCGAGATAGTTCACGGGAGCGCAAATGTGACCCATCGTGGGGAAGTATGCGAACTGCGAATAGCTGATCTTCTCAACATCGTTGGGACGGATGTTGGCGTCCTCGAGCGCCTGGGAGACCGCACAAGCCCAAGGCTCGTACATCGAGTAGCCTTCCCATTCAGGCTGATCGAACGAGAATTGCTTGAGCGAGCTGGTTCCCACGATCGAGACGTTGCGCATAAGCCTGGAATCTGCCATGAGTCCTCTTTTCTCCGCTGGCCGATACAACCCGTGTCCCCTCGGGGGACCCTATCCAGCTTGAAGATACGAGCCTCGAGGCGTTATGTGAAATGATTCTGCCGCATGACCGCACAGCGTCATCAAGGGTCATGCATGGGACGTATATATCGTGGTCAGACACGCATGCTTTCTAATGCGATGCGTTCGGCGAGAACTGCTGGCCCGTTTTTTGGTCGAGGGTATCGAGAATCGCGTCGCGAAGCTGATTCGAAAGGCCGGTTCTCAAGCGGGCCACATAGTCTATGACAAACTCCGCCCCCGTGATATCCACCACTCGTATGCCCACCGACTCCAAGGGCTGCGAGAAGCGCATCATGGAGTGCATAAAGGCGACGCCACGTCCCGCCGACACCAACACGGCGGCGTTTTCGATATCACGCACATAGCGTACGGCGTTGAGCGAGAAGCCCGCATCGAAGCAACGGCTGTTTATGAAGTCCACGATCGCAGGCGACACGCGACGGTCAAGCATGATGACATCCTCACCGGCAAGCTCATGGATGTCAATGGATGCACGCTGGGCAAAGGGGTGCTCGTCGTACACCATGAGCTGTACGTGGCTCTCGCCCACCCTGCGCGTTAGCAGCTGCGAGGTGGACGATTGGAGCGGATGCAGGAAAAAGGCAACATCCGCCCGCTCTCGGAGGAGCGCCTGGCGAATGTCCGGTGGATAGGAACGCTCAATCCGTACGTCTAGGGCAGGATGGCGATCCATCATCTGCGCCATGAAGTCTCTCACGAGCTCGTCATCGATCATCATCTGTGACATGACGCTCAAGGACCCGCAGAGCTGCTCCCCATGGGCATCCTCATCGTTCGCCTCAGCCTGTCGGAGCACATACGGCAAGGCATCAATACGAGCCAGGATCCCTTCGGCTTCACGCGCTAAGACCTTACCGTGCTCGGTAAGCGAGACGCCCTCATGGGAGCGGATGAGCAAACGGGTGTCGAGCTCAGTCTCGAGCGCCGTCAAGCGCCGTGACAAGGTGGGCTGCGTCACGAAAAGCTCCTCCGCCGCGCGCGTGACGTTACCTGTGCGCGCCACCACGACGATCGACCTCAGAGCCTCAACATCCATGCTTCCTCCCCACCCCACCGGTACCAAACGCCATCGCTTCGTCTCATGGCTCGCGACGCCTTGTGCCCGTCATAGGGCGAACGCCGCGTGCCATGGGTCGATCGACTACTTACTCACGGAGGCAACGTTCACCGGGAAGGTGAAGTAGGTGTCGGGATAGGGCTCATTCTCGAGGGTGAAGTGCCACCACTCCTCCTCGAGCGGCTTGAAGCCGCTGCCCACCATGATGTCACGCAAGACCATACGCAGGTCGTACTGGGCGTCGGTTATGTCACGATAGTCGGGATGCGAGAGCTGGCCAAAGTAGTCGAAGGTGCCACCCATGTCCGCTTCGCGCTCGGTCTTCATGTCGAAGAGCGTGAGGTCGACGGTCGAGCCACGGGTATGGCCGCTCTTCTCCGCGATGTAACCCTGATCAAAAAGAACCGACTTGTCCAGCTCGGGATAGAAGTACTCCTTCATGCGAGTATCTTCGATGTCCTTGCTCCAGCGCACAAAGTGGTCAACCGCCTTCTGCGGACGATAGGCATCGAAGATCTTCAGGCGATAGCCCTTGTCCTTGGCGGCAGCCGCGGCATTGGCAAGCGCCTCGCCGGCCTCGCGCGTGATGAGCGAGACGGGCTGCTCATAGCCATCAATGCGATCGCCCACGAAGTTGTAGGTCGTGTAGTAGCGAATCTCCTGGATGGCATCGGGCACCACATCGGCAAGAAGAACGAAGCCGGACGCATCGGCCTCAGGGGTCGTCTTGTCAGCCGGCGTCGCCTCGCCGTTCTGCCCAGAGTCATCCTGCTTCTTCGAAGAACACGCGGACATGGAGAAAAGCGCCGCCGTTCCCGCAAGTGCCGACAAGAACTCTCGTCTGTTGACGTTTTGCATACCAGTCAGTCCCCTCAAGCCGTTACGTACAATTCCCTTGAAATCGTAGCTGAATCCCCGATAGCCATCACGCGGACGAGGCCTTAGGCCAGGCCGCAAAGGCGCTCGCTCGCCTCCCAGAGCTCGCGGGCGTTCTCGTCGTTGTAGGAAAGCTCCGAGCTCGGCACTGCCGTCGTGGAACGGTCATAGTAGTTTGCCGAGGTCGTAGCCAGGGTATCGTCCAGCACCAACTCTGCCAGGGCGTCGGAAGACTTCTCAAGATCGCCAAGGCGGTGGGGCATGGTGTGTTTGACCATGGCAACGTGGGCGCGATTGGTCTTGGCGAAGTTCGTCTGCATCATGCCGGGATTGAAAGCGTTGGCGCTAACGCTCGACCCTTGCTCCTCCAAGCGGCGCGCCAGCTCGTGGATGAAATAGATGTTGGCCAGCTTGGAGTAGGAGTAACGCATGCGCAGGTTGACCTTCGAGCCGTCCGCATAGGCCAGTGCCTCCGTGCCCGGCCAGACCATCTTGCCCATGGGCGAGTCGTGCATGTCGCTCGTGGTGGAGATGACCTTGCCCTGCTCGTCCATCTGGTCGAGCAGCAGGTTGGCAAGAAGGAAGTGGCCCAGATGGTTCGTCTCGAAGACGATGTCCATGCCGTCCACGGTCGTGCCCTCATGCATGCCGCTGATGCCCGCATTGAGCAGAAGGGCGTAGATGGGGCCGAAACCGGCATCTTTGTAGGCATCGGCGGCGGCGCGCACCGAATCCAGCGACGCAGTATCGAGCGTGATCGTCGTCACGTTCTTGTTACCCGTCTCGGAAACGATCTGGGCAACGGCAGCCTCGGCCTTCTCCGCATTGCGGCAGGCCAAGACCAGACGATAGTCCTCGTGAGCGGCAATCTTTCGAGCAGCCTCGAAGCCCAGACCCGAGTTCGCTCCGGTGATGATGACGTTCCTCACGGCTTGCTCCCTTCTCCCAACCTACAGACCCATCAAGCGCTCGGCGTTGCCATGCGCGATGAGCTCCTTGGCCTCGTCGGAGATGTTGGCCTCGGTCAGGAAGGCATAGCTATCCCCCACCTCGACATAGGGGTAGTCAAGCGCGTACATCATGTGATCGGCGCCCATGACCTTGACCAGGTACTCGAGCTGGTCGTTCGACATGATGCCCGAGGGCGTGATGTAGACCTGCTCCTTGTAGTAATCGGAGAAGGAGCGCTCGAGATGCGTGATGTCCTGATCCAAGATCGCGTCCATGCGCTCGAGGAAGGCTGGAATCGTCTCGCCCCAGTGACCGCTGATGAAGTGCAGGTCAGGGAAGCGATCGAAGATACCCGAGAGGATGAGGCGCGCAATCTGGATGCCGACCTCGCTGTGCCAGCCGTAGCCCGCGCTCGAGAGCTCCGAGCCCACCACATAGCTATAGGCGTCGCTCAGATAGTAGGTCTCCTGCACCTCGCGCGGGACGAAGGCGGGATGGAAGTAGACAGGAACGCCCAGCTCTGCCGCCGCCTCGAAGATGGGGAGAAACTCAGCCTCGTTGTAGAAGCGCCCGCGCTGACGCCCGGCCAGCATCGCCCCGGAAAAGCCGAGCTCTTCCACGCAACGGCGCAGTTCGTCGGCGGCTTCCTTCGGGTCCATGAGATGAAGCGTGGCAAATCCGCCGAAGCGGCCCGGATACTCATCCATATGCTCACGCGTGATGTCGTTGGCCATGCGGCAGATCTTCTTGGCGTCTTCCGTCGAGGCACCATCATTCACCGTCGAGGTGAGCGAGAGCACCTGCATGTCAATCTTCTGCTCGTCCATGAAGGCGATGCGCTTGTCGAAGTCGAGCAGCTGCTCACCAGGAAAGGCCCGCTTGCGCAAGAAGTCCATGACCTCCTGCTGCTCCGGGCTCATGGGTGGGCGCTCAATCGAGAGGCTGTTGTTGGCCTCCATAAGCCTGCGATCGGTATAGTGCTCCTCAAGCGTGATGATACGCATTGCAACCCCCTATCCATACAAGCACAGGTCTACGATGCACTTACAGGTTCAGGATTCGCTCGGCATTGCGATGTGCGATCTTCTCCCGCACGTCGTCTTCCAGGTCGGACTCATCAAGGAAGCTGCCGATGTTGTCGATCTTGCGATAGGGATAGTCTTCTCCCCAGAGGATGTGATCTGGCCCAAAGGTGTCGAGACAGAAGCGCATGTTCTCGCCATACAACATTCCCGACGGATTGACGTACACGCTGCGTTTGAAATAGTCGCTCGGCTTGAGCTCGCACGGAAGCAGCTCGCGCGCGATCTCGTCGCTGCGATACATGTAGTAGGCAACCAGCTCTCCCCAGTGGCCGCAGATGACCTTGAGCTCAGGCAGCTCGTCAAAGACGCCGGCAAACATGAGGCGCAGGATCTGCACTCCCACGTCATAGTGCCAGCCGACACCAAAGCCGGCGAACTGGAAGGTGAACTGCTCTGACCAGTCGCCCCCGTAGTAGCGCTTCGTGATTTCCGGATCGATCATACCGGGATGTAGGTACAGGGGAACACCGAGCTCTGCAGCCTTCTCAAAAATGGGTCGATACAGCTTGTTGTCATAGGGAAGACCCTGGTAATGGCCAGAGAGCATGGCACCGACAAAGCCAAGTTCGCCTACCGTGCGCTCCAGCTCGGCGGCCGCAGCCTCACCATCGCCCAGCGGCAGATGGGCAAAGCAGGAGAAGCGCCCCGGGTGTGCCGCGGCATTGCTTGCCATCTCGTCGTTTGCCTCCCGACAAAGTGAGATGGACAGCTTGGGGTCAAGCGTGGCGGGCATTCCACTTACATAGCTTATGACCTGACGATCGATGCCATGCGCATCCATATAGGCAATACGGTCTGCCCCCATGCTCGTGACGTCCGGGTTTTCTGAGCCAAACATGGCTCGTGTCCGCTTGGCAGCCTCGACGTTTCCCGCCCGTTCCATGGCAGCGGCGATCTTCTCGTTCACTCGTTCTGAGCAGTAATGCTCCTCAACCGTAATGACGCCCATGCCTGCCTCCTTGAGAGAGCCTTCGAATTACTCGATGACCTCAGCATTGCCTGCCATGTCAAAGATGGTTGCCGTGGCATCCTCAAGGTGGAACATCATCATCTTCTTGCCGGTCTCGTCGTTGTAAACCTGACGCAGATGCGGCAAGGCATCAAGGGCGACCTCGACATAGCTCGGATCGTCATCAAAGACCACGCGACCGGTATAGCGCAACCAGGTATGGTTCTGGGCGTTGAAGGCAACGATCTCCGTCAAGGGATTAGCCACAAGCTGGCGATAGACATCCTTGAAGTCACCGATGCCAAAGATAACCTTGCCGTCTATCTCGTGATGGGCCCCAAGCGGACGAACCTTAGGCTGGTCGCCGTCCTCGGTCGCCAAGAAAAAGACACCTGCCTCAGTGAGAAAATCGTTAATCTTGCCCACGTGATACCCCCTTCAACAGTGACTCTTCGAGTCATATCGCCATAAGGTACAACGTTTTGAGCATGGCACAGCAAGGTGCCCAGACAAGCAGAATTCGGTATTCGGTTGAGGCTAGCTGACGACTCGATGGTCTACGTAAACATCGAGACGCTCATCAAACAACCTCGACAGCTCCTCCATCGAAAGCGGGGTGCCTGTCAGAAGCTTGGTCTTGACGGCTTCGTTGCACACCCGAACGATGTCGGCTTGGCACAGCAGCGAGGCCTTCTCTGCAAGAATGGCCATGTTCTCGCAATCGACATCAGGGCCCACAGTCTGCCTGATGATCCTAAGCGCCTCATCGGTCGTGGGTAAATCGTAGGTGAGAACGTCGTCAAAGCAGCGAAGCAGATTGCTATCGAGCAACGAAGAATCGTGGGTCACGGCGATGATGATGCTATCCGGGCTGCTCTCCTCAAGGAAGCGCATGAAGGAGCCCAGAATCACGCGCAACCTCTCAACGTCCTCAAGCTCTGAGCCTCGAGAAGCAACCTCGTCAAACTCCTCAATGAGGTATATGCCCGGTTGACTACCGATAGATACGAGAAGCTGCTGCAGTTCTTCAGATGTCTTGTTCTGGCATTTGTGAAGCAAGTCGAGGGAGCGGGCGGAGAAGAGCGGCCTGCCAAGCTCCGAGGCAATCACGGAGGCGGTCATGGTCTTCCCACTCCCCGGAACGCCCTCGAGCAGAATGCAGCGACGATTGGAAAGACCGATTCGAGAGAGTTCGGCCCGCTGGCGATACTCTTCAAGGAGTCGTTCCAGCTTGGTGCGTACTTCACGGGAAACCACTAGGTGGTCAAAGGGAATGTTGGGAAGCGAGCAAGTAAAAAACGACCCAACCGGCACGGAAGAACATCCCTCCGCAAGTCGCTGAGGATCCCTTACAAGAGCAGCAATCCGCTCGGCGTCCTGAGTCCGTCCATTATCGGCGGCGAGCTTTGCCAAACGTGCGAGGACCGCGTCAAACATCTCGTCATCGCCCCGATAGTGAGCCTCGGCAAGGGCTTCCAACTGATCAATAAGCGCCATTGGGCTTCCCAATTCTCCTACATCCACGCAATGCGTTGGCGGTCACATTCTTAATGATTATTCGCGTTCCCCCCGAAATTTATACATGCGAACAATTGAGTCACGAAATCTCCCACATTTGAGACACGCATTTCATTTATTTATATAGTTAAGAAGTCCGCGAGAAGACGAGCGCTTTCTTACCCTCTTAGGAGAAGTACCTGTTCAACTTGGGCAACTGACTGCGCACCCAGTCCTGACGGTCAAACAGGTAGGCGCGCGCGTCGGCAATATGGAGGTCGCGAAGCTGTTCAGAAATCTGCACATGCTTCATGGGGAACAGGGCGCTGCGCAGAAATCCGTAGGCGTTGCACAGCTCCTTGATGTCATCGATTTCTGCCGTATCACTCGTTTTGAAATAGCTTCTCAACACGAGGTCCCAAAAGCGACGTAGGTTGTCGGGTGACAGGCCACGGTTGGCGTTTCTCCCCGCTATCGTGTCGCAATGAACACGGAAGGCCAAGCCAGCCAGATCGAAGATCGGATGCCCATAGCCAATGTCAACCATGTCGATAAGCACGAGTCTCTCACCGTCCACCATCACGTTGTTCTCGTGATAGTCACAGTGGTCCATCGTCGGGCGATCCCCTACTGCCTCGATCATCTCCCGAATGAAGGCGTTTTCTGACTCGCTGTAATGAGGGGCCATGCCATCCGCCCAGCCCGTCCACGTCTGCTTGACCGACGGGAAGATGTCGGCACTCTCGACAACCGTATGGTGAATCTCACGCCAAAGCGACGCGAACTTGTCCGTTAACTCCTCCATACGCTCGGGATGGGCGGTGATGACGTGCCCCACCGTCTGCGCATCGGCAATCAGCTCAAAGATGACGCCATACTGCGAACCAACACGAACAAGCTCAAAGACCTGGGCTGTAGGAATACCCGCCGCGTATGCCTTCGCGGCAAGATCCATCTCCTGCTGAATCTTCTTAAGCGGAACGTTGGGAACGTAGCACTTGACGATACGGTCGTGGTCAAGGCGATAGACCGTTGCGCTACGGCCCTTTCCAAGAATCTCATGACCTTCAAGCGAGAGCTCGCGCAAGGGGCGGCTCATGTCGATAAGGTCAGTCGAACCTGCCATGGCATGACCATCTCCCTCACAAAGAAGTGTGTATCCGCATGCTTTTCATGGTACACGACAACAGACGCACCCAAGGCACTGCCCCGAAGCAGCATAGACATGACATGCGCCCTACCAACCAAGCTGCTAGGGGCGAATGGTGCCACGCTCGATATGTTCTCTGATGGCGGGATCGATGACCTCGTCAAAGAGGCGCTTTGAGCCAAGCTCGGTCTTGCGTTGGCGACCATAGACCTGCTCTGCGCTTACGCCATGGGCGGCCCAATCAGCACCACCGTTGCTTGTGTTGAGAAGAACGGGCTGCAGGTTGTCCATCGCGTGCGCAAATCGAGACTCCGGCGTCTCATAGGCCTCGAACTCCTCAAAGAGGGCCATGAGCTCGGCTGCCTGGTCTTCTGGAAGCATCCCGAAGATGCGACGCTTTGCGGCCTCCTCACGCTCCGCCTGGGTCTGCCTGCCCTCATCGTCGTAGGCATAGGTGTCTCCAGCATCAATCTCAACCACGTCGTGGATGAGGCACATGAGCATCACGCGCGCGATGTCCACCTCCTCGTTTGCATACTCACGCAGAAGGTAGCTCATGGTTGCCATGTGCCAGGCGTGCTCGGCATCGTTCTCACGCCTCCCCTGCCCCGAGAGGTGCGTTTGACGCAGCACGTTCTTCTCCTTATCGAGCTCGAGCGCAAAGGCGAGCTGACGAGAAAGCCTGTCGTCCATCAGCGTCTCCATTTCTGAAAGGGATTACTCGTAAAGGTCGCCGTCGCTCTCCCACACGGGCGCGTCAAACTTGATCTGGTAGACGTAAATGCCCTCGCAAATGGTATCTGCACACTCGATGCGCGTGGCCCCGTAATGGTCGCGCAGATGGCGGAACAGGTGGAAGAGCGTGATGTCACCTCCACCCCAACCGACGTCAATGGAATAGGGCTCCATGGTCGACAGGATGAAGACGTTGTCGTGCTTAAAGAGCTCGGCGTTCTCTTGGGTAACGCCAGCGACCGCAAACTCACTCTTCTGCAGATCGGAGTTCCACTCTGCCCCACCCCAGGAGATGCAGTTGTGCGGCGCCTCTCGGCTTGAGAGGATGAAGGGATTCACGTTGATCATGAGCGTCGGCTTGCGCACGTACAGATTGTCAGGATGCGCATAGAGATAGTCAGTGACCGAGCGCACCACCTCGCTCGTCTTCTCATACGTAAGGGTCTCTTGAGGGTCAAAGGTAGCTCGACACATGTCGGACGCCCTTGGACACAGGAGCAGCAAGACAATGGTCCCCAAGCACGCCGGGAAGTAACGCGCCCTGCTCGACGGGCCACTCCACCTGGCATCAAGGTCAATCGCATCGTCTGACCAAAATGCCAGCACGAGCGCAAGGAGGGCCGTTGGGAAGAGCGTGATGAGAATCGAGCGATACAAGGCACGGCCTGTATAGAGCTGCGAGAAAATCAGCAGCAACATGAGGAGGACATCTACCATAAGGGCAAGGAAGCCATAACCATCGCGGCGATGGCATAGGGCAAGAGCAGAGACGAAAAGGCACATACCGCACGCAACGAAGCACGGAATGAGGTACTGGTTCTCAAACAGATCGGTCGTGCGGGATTGCAAGTCAGAGAGATTCGTCGAATGGGCCTGGAGCCTACTGCCCTCAGAGATGTGATCAAAGGCATCCTGCGTGATGGCATCATCCATAAAGAACCAGACACGGGCCAGCTCGAACAGGTCGCGGTCCCAGCCAACCTCTCGATAGAGCGTCGGGTTGTCATCGTAAGAGTCGTGGGGATAGTCGTTGAACTGCGAGCGAGAAGAATTGTAGGAACTCCGGCGAATCAACATGAGCCATGGTGGCGCTGTTGTACTGGGGAATCAAAAGCGTAATGACAATGCAGGCCACGACGGCGGGAAGGTAGTGAGAAGCGATACGTGGCACGCGACGCCACAGCGGCTCCCTTTCCTCAGGAGATACAGGGTCAGCTCCCTTGCAAAGTTCCCTCGACGCGCAAACGAGCAAGGCAAGGCAGAGGAAGGCGCACACCACCATACCGCTCTCCGAACGATGGCACGTGCAGAGGAAGGCCGTGGCCATGCAGATGCATATGAGTGACAGGTAGGAACGGCGCGTGCCATACAGGGCGAGCAAGCCCGCAACGCCCATACCAAAGACGCAAGGCACGACCGTGAACGAGACGTTCATGATGGGATAGAGGAAGAAGATAAGGTCAAAGATGGCCACGAGACCAAGGGCGACAAGCTGCGGCAGCCGAGCGGCTTTGAACAGCCTCAGCAAGACGTAGCTCATCATCACGGAACCTATGGCCATAAACACATGGCTATAGAAGAACCACCACGGATGCCCCGGTACCGACCGATACAATGCGCTCATCACCGTACCCAATAGGGGCGAGATGAACGGATGGAAGGGATAGGGGTCACCCGTCAGGTTGCCCGCGAGCGCATCTTGGATGGAGGTGTCGTCGTTGGTCAGAAAACGCATGTTGCCGCTCAGGATGCAGACGGCATACAGGAGGGCAACAAGCGCAATCGAGCAGAACTGCGGACTCGTGAGGGCCGCCAGCAACGCATTCTTTGAGCGAGAGGGCGCTTGGTCTTCCTCGCGAAACGACGGGGGACGTTGATCGTCTCCCGTCGAAGCACCATGTAGCGGTTTTTCTTCCTCAAGAAGCATGCATCAGCCTCACATGGATCGCGAAACTCGACAACGAAGACAAGCTCCCGGCAAGAGAGCTAGGCGAGGGCAACGCCACCCATCCAACCCCAGCGCGGAGTGACGTAGCCGCTATAGTCCTGCACCCAACCAGCAAGCGTACGCGTGTTGATATAGCCGATGTTCTCCATCACGAGGCCATTGCCGATATAGATGCCCACATGGCCATAGATAGCGCCAAGGCCACCCGTGGGATAGGTGGAAACGGCAACGATCATGCCGGGCTTGGCCAGGCTTTGGTCGGAAAGGTAGCAATACTGGTTGTAAAGGTCGCAGGCATTACCGCCCCACGAGCCAATGCCCGCGTTCTCAAAAACGTCTTCAACCCACCAAGCGCACAATCCCGCACCGGGCGAGGGCGTCGTCGAGCATGCGTTGAGGACGGCTTTCTGCGAGCCCGTTGCACCTTGGACAAGGGCAGTCGGATCGATGCGCGTGTAGCTGCTACTGCTGGCAGCGCTGGCCGCCGCAAGCGAACGCGCGCGCTCGGCCTCGCGATCGGCGGCAAGCAGCTCGGCGTCACGCTTGGCGAGAAGTTCCTTCACCTTGGAATCAAGGCCCTTGAGAAGCTCGGAGACCTCATCTTGCTTCGCATGCAGGTCGTTAATCTGCTCCTGCTGCCGCTCGTTAAGAGCCTGGAGGTCGCTCTTGTGCTCCTCGAGCTTCGCCTCTTGGTCCTCAAGCTCAACCCTGTGCTGCTCGAGCTCAGCCTTGGCCTGCTTGATATCGGAGATCAGCTGCGCGTCAGCCTCGCTGATCTTGTCGAGATAGTAGATGTTGGACTCAAGCTGCTCGAAGGAGTCGGAGGAGAGCAGAATCGAAAGGATGTTGTTGCCACCCGACTTATAGGCACTCGAGACGCGCCTCGACAGACGCTCCTGCTTCTGCGCAAGGTCCTTCTCGCGCTGCTTGATGTCCTTGGTGTCTTTGTCGATCTTCTTCTGAGTGTCGTTGATGTCCTTCTCAGTGTCGTAGATCTGGTCGAGCGTCTTGGCTTGCTCAATAGAGAGCTGCTGGACCTCAGCGGCAAGAGCATCGAGCTGCTTCTTAGTAGCGTCGTACTGCTTTTGGGTCTCATCGATCTGCGCTGTGGTCTGATCGGCCTTTGCGCGCAGCTCTTCTTCGGTCTCTGCCAAGGCAGGACGTGCGGACAGGATCGACGCTGACCCGACAAGCAGACCGAGTGCGCTTCGGCGCGTAAGGAGTGCGCGATGATTCTCGCTGGGTTTCACGATAATCCCTCGTTTTCGCTTCGTTTAAGGCTGCCAGTGCTCCGCACGTGGCAGCACTAAATGGTTATCCAGATATACTACCACGCAATTAACAGCGCCATTATTGTTTCGCATTATTGCGCAGCCCAAGTGGCAGATATCCTCGGAGAGCTGTTGCCCTAAACACCAAGGTCAGCGAGAAGAAAGCGCCTGCGTAGGGTCCGCATTGACGGCGATTCCCCAGCAGAGAAGATGCGTAGCCGCGTGAGGGAGCACAGAAGGCTACAGCACCTCGTTCATGGCGCCGGAACGAAAGCCTGTGAGATCAACGGTAACGTAGGTGAAGCCAATCTCCTTGAGCTGGCTCACGACCTGCTCGCGCAGGTTCTTCTCGGCAAGGCGCCCGATCTCGTCGGGGTCGACTTCGATGCGCGCCAGCTCCCCCTCGCTGCCGTGCACCCGCACGCGAAGCTGGACGAAGCCGAGGTCGTGCAGGTAATCCTCGGCCTTCTCCACCATCTTGAGCTTGCGGGCGCTGATGTGCTCGCCGTAGGCAAAGCGCGAGGCAAGACAGGCAGCGGCAGGCATGTTCCAGGTAGGGAGGCCCAGCTCGCGCGACAGCTCACGAATCTCGTCTTTGGTAAGGTCCGCCTGCTGCAAGGGGCTCGCAATGCCCATCTCGGCCAAGGCGCGCAAACCGGGACGGTAGTCCCCCTTGTCGTCAACATTGGAGCCATCGACCACGCACGCGATGCCTCGCTCGTGCGCCAACTCGCACAGGCGCTCAAAAAGGGCATGCTTGCAGTGATAGCAGCGATCCTTGGGGTTGAGCCGGTAGCCCTCAACCTCGAGCTCGTCAAAGCGGATGAGCTCATGGGGAATGCCCCGATCCTCGCAGAAGCGGCTCGCCCGCTCTACCTCACGCTCGGGAATGGAGCGACCGGCCGAGGTGATTGCCAGCATCTTGCTGCCCAGTGCGTTATGGGCGACAACCGCAAGCAGCGTCGAGTCGACCCCGCCCGAATAGGCAACGGCCACGCTGCCCATATCTTTCAGAAGGGAGGTCAGGGTATCGAGCTTGCTCTGCAACTCTGCACTGAGGGTCATATTCCCACCTTTTCAATCGACATTTCGGGCCATTGTATGACAAACGATGGCAGGCATGCCAGAATGAGAAGATATGCACAATGGGGAGGAAGACATGGATAAGCAGGAACTACAGACGATCCTGGCGGCTGTTGCCGATGGCTCGCTCGACCTGCCTGAAGCAGAACGCGAAATCATGCAGTCAGGCTATGTTGACCTCGGCTACGCCAAGCCCGACCTAGACCGCAAACGCCGACAAGGCGCCTCCGAGGTGATCTACGGCGTGGGCAAGACGGCCGAGCAGATCGCCGGAATCGTGACCTCCTTGCGCGCGGCAGGAGAGCAGTGCATCCTCATCACCCGCATTGACAAGGAGAAGGCGCGCAAGACCGTGGCCCTTCTCTCCCCTGCTGACCGAGAAGCCTTCTCTTATCACGACCTCCCGCGCCTTGCCATCGTGGGCGAGAAGCCCGAGCCGAACGGATGCTCCTACGTAGCCGTGGCGGCAGCTGGCACGAGCGACCTCTACTGCGCCGAAGAGGCCGCCATCACGGCGGAGATGCTCGGTAGCCGCGTCGTGCGCCTCTTTGACGTGGGTGTGGCAGGGGTGCACCGGCTGCTCTCGCACGTCGACGACTTGCGTGGAGCAAGCGCCATCGTAGCAGTGGCCGGCATGGAAGGCGCGCTTGCGAGCGTCGTGGGCGGCTTGGTCTCCTCCCCCGTGATTGCCTGCCCCACAAGCGTGGGCTACGGCGCATCGCTTCAGGGAATCGCCGCTCTGCTCTCCATGCTCAACTCCTGTGCGAGCGGCGTATCGGTGGTAAATATCGACAACGGCTTCGGCGCCGGTTATCAGGCTGCCCTCATCGATCACGTGGGCTGCACGCACGACGAGAAGACAGCGTAGCCACGCGCGACGCAATAGGGAAAGGACGCATCATGGGACGCACGCTCTATCTTGACTGTTCGCGCGGCATCAGTGGCGACATGGTTGTGGGCGCTCTTCTCGACGCCGGCGCCGATGAGGACGCGCTGCGCCGCGCCCTCGCAAGCCTGAAGCTCGACGGCTACGAGGTCGTGATACGTCGCCGCCTCGTGTCGGGGCTCGACGTGTGCGACTTTGACGTAGTGCTCGACTCGGAGCATGACGGGCACGACCACGACATGCACTGGCTCTACGATGACCTCGACGAAGACGAAGGCCAGGCTGGCCATCACCACGGGCATGCACACCATCACGAGCACGGACATCACCACGAGCATGGGCACCGCCACGATCATGAGCACCATCACGAGCACCGCGGTCCCGCCGAGGTCAAGGCCATCATTGAGGGTTCCGAACTCAGCCCGCACGCCAAGGAAATCGCAGGCAGTATCTTCGACATACTCACCGAAGCCGAGGCCAAGGCACACGGAGTGCCTGCCGAAGAAGTCCATTTTCACGAGGTGGGAGCCGTCGATTCCATCGTCGACGTCGCGGCAACCGCCTTCTGTATCGACAATCTTGGCATCGAGGAGTGCGTCCTCTCCCCACTTGGCGAGGGGCACGGACGTGTGCGTTGCGCCCACGGCGTACTTCCCATCCCCGTGCCCGCCGTGGCCAACATCGTCTGCGCCCACAAGCTGACGCTCGAGTCGCATGACATCGCCGGCGAACTCGTCACTCCCACGGGAGCAGCCATCGCCGCAGCGCTCCGCACGACCGACAAGCTCCCCTCCCCCTACCAAATCGTGAGCGTGGGAACCGGATCGGGCAAGCGCGCCTACAATCCGCCCAGCACGGTACGGGCAACGATTGTCGAGCGCGTCAACAAGCCACAAGCCATGCCGCATGCCTGTGGCATGGAGGAACCATCCCTCTGGAAGCTCGAGACTGAGGTAGACGACTGCACGGGCGAGGCGCTTGGCCACGCTTGAGCGCCTTATGGCATCAGGCGCCTACGAGGTGCACTACCTCCCCGTCTTCATGAAGAAGGGTCGCCCCGGCTATCAAATTGAAGTCCTATGTAGTGAACAGTCAATTCCCGAGCTGGAATCGGTCATCTTCGAAGACACAACCACCATCGGCATCAGGCGCCAACCCCTCTGGAGAACCGCCCTCAGCCGTGAGATCGTTGAGCTTGCGACCAGCTATGGCCCCGCAAAGGCTAAGGCC
>CAJOKK010000015.1 GCA_905235165.1 uncultured Atopobiaceae bacterium
CATCATCCCCGCCGACCAAAAGTGGTACACACGCTACCTGGTAAGCGAGGCCACGGTCAAGGTGCTTGAGGCCTGCGACCCGCACTACCCCAGCATGCCCCCCGAGCAAGTGAAGCTGCTCTCCACCTACCGCGATAAGCTGACCAAGGAGGGTTAGGAAGCTCTCAAGGGGGCCCGCAAACATACGTTAGCTTTGCGAGGCGATGGGTATAAGAGATGCAACTAACCCGCCCTCGATCGGCATAAACGACGGAGATGAAGATGGACAAGAACACTAACGTGGATACCCAGCGGATTCCATCAGAGGAAAGAGCCCTGACCCTGTTGAGGGATGATTCGGCAGACGATAGGTCTGACGGCGAGCTGACCCATGGCGGGCTCGCTCCCCTACGCCTTCGCGCAGCCGGAATCATCTCGGGCTTTGCCGCAGCAGGTGCCGCAGCCGTTGCCGTCCCCTTGCCCGTAAGGGATGCGGTGCTCCTCTCGCCTCTCGAGCTGGCCGAGATCAACGCCCTCGCTGACGTCTATGGCATCACGAAGGACGAGTCGATTCGCCGGGGCTTCAGTGCCCTCATCGAGCTCGGGGCCGTGAGCACCGTCGGACGCAAGGCCCTCGGCTTCCTCGAGCGCAAGCCACTTCCAGGCGTTGCCAAGCGAGCGACGAACGCCATCACGGCGGCCGGAGTCGTGACGGGCATCGGGGCTCGGCTTACTCATTCGAGCAGATGCACCTGGGTAGGGCATCTGTTGAGGACTTCGGTGTCTTCAGGACCTTCTCGAGCTCCGCAGCCTGGCAAGACATCAAGTCAGGGATTGCGGACACCCTGCAGCAAAGCATCCGCAAGGGTAACTTCAACGGCCTGCAGCTCTCGATTGCCGACCTCCTAGAAACGCTCTTCCCGCGCTCTGCATAAAGATCAGGGTTTCGCCCATCTACGTGCAGTTTTCACGTGTTGGACACTTTTTTGTGACTGGCCCTTGCACAAATGTAGAGCATACGGTAAAGTAACTTCTCGCGTTGAAGAAGCATTGGGACTTCGTCTAACGGTAGGACAACGGATTCTGGTTCCGTCAGTGGGAGTTCGATTCTCTCAGTCCATTCTTCAAGCTTATGGCCCGTTCGTCTAGCGGTTTAGGACATCGCCCTCTCAAGGCGAAGATCACCAGTTCGAATCTGGTACGGGCTACCAACTCTTACAGGCTGCCATTTGGCAGCCTTTTTTCTTATCGAGAGGACATGCCACCATGGAGAAGGACGGCCACAATCGTTCGCTAGAGGGAGTTCTGGCCACGCTTGCCGGCGCAAGCGCCTGGGGTCTCTCCGGAACCTGCGTGCAGTTCCTCTTTTCGCAGACTTCTCTCAATCCGCTCGTGATAACCACCTTGCGACAACTCGGAGCGGCCATCCCCTTCCTGCTGCTTTCCTTGGCAACGCAACGGGAGGCCCTCAAGGGCCTGCTCTCCTGCCGCGAGACCCGCTTGCGCCTGCTCATCTTTGGCTCCTTTGGGCTCTTTCTCAATTCGATGCTCTACTCAACGGCAATCGCCTACACCAATGCGGGAACGGCAACCGTGCTACAAAGCCTCAGCATCGTCTTTGTGCTTGCCATCATCTGCACCCAGGGACATCGCAAACCTCGCTCCCTTGAGCTTGTGGCACTCGCCTGCGCACTCGCGGCGGTCTTCCTCATTGCCACCCACGCCGACCCGAGCTCGCTCTACCTGCCACCGCTCGGCCTTGCCTTTGGCATCGCTACGGCTGCGGCTGCCACCTTCTACACCATGTACCCCAAGCCCCTCTTCGAGCGGTGGGGCAGTCTGCCCGTCACGAGCATCGGCATGCTGACAGGAGGACTCACGGGGCTTGTAGGCTGCCTCGCCACGGATAACCTTCCCACCCTTACGTCCTGCATGAGCGGGGCGATGGGTACGAGCGGCCTGCTTGTGCTCCTCATCTCGACCCTCATCGGAACCTTCGCCGCATACGGCCTCTACCTGCATGGTATTTCTATCGTTGGCCCCCTTTGGGGAAACATGTTGGGAGCCGCAGAGCCTGTGAGTGCCACCGTCATCTCGGCAATCTGGCTACACACGTCCTTCTCCCCCTCTGATTGGGCGGGCCTTGCGCTCATGGTGGTCACCATCGTCTTGGTGAGCCTACAAAGCGAGAGGGGTTAGGAGAAGAACCCCAAGACGAAAGGCCTCCTCTGAGGCGCCCTGGCGGGGGCGTTTCAGAGGAGGCCTTTACTAAGGACGATGTTATCGGGCGCTAGGCCTGCAGGACCATCTTCAGGAAGTTCTGCGTGCGCTCGTTCTGCGGATTGCCAAAGACCTGATCGGGCGTACCCTCCTCGGCAATGACACCGCCATCGATGAAGAGGACGCGGTCAGACACCTGACGGGCAAAGCCCATCTCATGGGTGACCACGACCATGGTCATGCCTCCCTCAGCCAACCGGCGCATAACGTCAAGCACCTCGCCGACCATCTCGGGGTCAAGTGCGCTCGTGGGCTCGTCAAAGAGCATGAGGCTCGGGCGCATGGCGAGGGCACGGGCGATGGCCACGCGCTGCTTCTGTCCACCCGAGAGGCTATTGGGCATGGCATCGGCCTTCTCCAACATGCCAACGCTCTCAAGCAACTCACGAGCGACCTTCTCGGCCTCGTCCTTCTCCATCTTCTTGCGCAGCAGCGGGGCGATGGTCACGTTATCGATGACCGAAAGATGCGGAAAGAGGTTGAAGTGCTGGAACACCATACCAACGTCTTCACGCAGCTCATCGATGTTGGACGCATTGGCATCCATGAGGTTGCCATCAACGTAGATGGTGCCCTCGGTGGGCTGCTCGAGGCAGTTTATGCAGCGCAGGAAGGTGGACTTGCCGGATCCCGAAGGGCCGATCACGCACACGACCTGGCCAGCCTCGATGTTGCAATCGATACCCTTGAGCACCTCGTTGTTGCCGAAGCGCTTCTTCAGGCCTCTAATCTCCACTTTTGACATCGAGCGACACCTTCCTCTCAAGATAGCGCGAGGCAATCGTAATCGCGTAGATCACCGCGAAGTACAGGACGAAGACCATGATCCACACCTCGAAGGAACGATAGGTGCGCGCGATGATCATCTGGCCCATGCAGGTCAGTTCGGCCAGGCCGATGACGCAGATGATGGAGGTGTCTTTAATGGTGATGCACCACTGGTTGACCATGGAAGGCAGGCAGATGCGGATTGCCTGCGGCAAGATGATGTGCCAGGTGGTCTGAGCGCTTGAGAGGCCAAGAGAGCGGGCCGCCTCGGTTTGCCCATCGTCAACGGCCTGAATGCCACCGCGGAAGATCTCGGAGAGATAGCCACCCGCATTGAGCGAAAGGGCGATGGCACCCGCAGTGAAGGCATCCATGCGAATGTCAAGCGCCTCAGTAAGACCAAAGTAGATGAAGAAGGTCTGCACCAGCAGAGGAGAGCAGCGAATGACAGCCACGAAACCCGCACTGATGCCATGAAGCACCGGATTCTTCGACAGACCCATGAGTGCCGAGAGCACGCCAATCACCATGGCGAAGACCAGCGAGACGGCAGCAAGCTCGAGCGTGAGGACGAGACCCTGCAGCAGAAGCGGCATCGATTCGGCCAGTAGTTCGAAAAAGCTCATGGTTAACTCCTTTCTTACTCATAACGATTAGCGAAACGGCGCGGCCCAAATTGGAAAGCCGCGCCGCCTTACCAATCATCACTCAGGGCGTCCCATGCATGCATAGGCGAGACGCCTCTTCTTAACCTGCTTAGTCTTGCTTAAAGTAGCTGTTGACGATCTTGTCGTAAGTACCGTTTTCCTTGATCTCAGCCAGGCCGGCGTTGATGGCACTCAGCAGCTCGCCGTTCTCGCCCTTATCGACTGCGAAGCCATACGGGGTAGCGTACACGGAGTCTTCCTCAACCTCGTCAACGATGTGCAGGTCGACGTTGCCCGTGGAGATGGCATAGCGTATGACCGGCGTGTCCTCAAAGCAGGCAACCGTATTGCCAGCCATGACGTCTTGGTACATGGTGTCGGACTTGGGGAAGTTCATGGGCTCAAAGTCATACTGAGACTTGATGGAGTCTGCCCAAGCCTGACTCATCGTTCCCATCTTGACGGCAACCTTCTTGCCCTTGAGGTCTTCGAGGGACTTGATGGAGTCGTCGGCGGCAGCCACACAGACGGTCGAGTTGTAATAGGGATCGGAGAAGTCAAAGACCTTTCTGCGCTCCTCCGTGATGGACATTCCCGCGATGACGGCATCCGCCTGACCTGATTGAAGGGCCTGCAGCGCAGCGTCAAAGCCCATCGGCTTCAGCTCATAATCAAAGCCCTGGCTAGCCGCGATGGCCTGGAACAATTCGACGTCGATGCCCTTATACGAACCATCAGCATCCACGAAATCGAACGGAGCGAAGGCTACCTCCATCGCGATCTTGTAGGTGTTGCCCCTTGCAGACGTCTTGGGCGTAGCGTCAGAGGAATTTCCGCCGCAGGCAGTCAACGCCAGGGCAGCCATGCCAAGGCCACCGGTGATGAAGTTTCTTCTGGACAATTCCATTAGGTTCCCCCTTGTTTCTCTAGCTGTCGTGACAGCATCCCTCCAAAATATAGTTTGGTTGTCATTTGATTCACAACGATGACAAATGCTGCGTTTTACCCATTCGCAATACGCTTAGCACCATATCGCCACGAATATGGGGCCACCTCTCGCCTCAGATGCCCATACCCAGGCTTTAGGCAAGGCTACGAGCTTTCTCGATGAGGTCGTCTCTCCTGTTGGGCAACTCGCCGTTCACCACGCAGCGCAAAAGCTCATCAAGGACCTGTCCCAACTCGGGGCCTGGGGTAAGGTTCGCCTCCTCAATCAGATCGGCACCACTAACCGCCAACTCGCTCACGCGCAGGGGCGGTTGAGCGGACAGCTCGCGACGGACGGCCGCGGAAAGCGCATCGAGCTCAACGGCATAGTGAGCCGCGCTCGGCACCTTCGAGACGGCATCGGAGCGCTTGAGGTCAATGAGCTGGAAGATGAGCGATCGCGCATCACCCGGACAGGCACGCTCGAGCTTGAGCAGGCTGCGACGGATTGAGCGCGGCGTGGGATAGACCATGTGGTCATGCAGGCGGATAAGCGTGCTCGCACGCTGGACGTAGGTCTTGGGCAAAGCCAGGCGGCGCATGATGGTAGAGCACATCTGGGCCCCCACCTTGGGATGGCCGAAGAAGTGGCCGCGACCATTCTCGTCGGCCTCAAAGGTGACAGGCTTGGCCACGTCATGGAGAAGGGCCGCCCAGCGAAGCTCGTCGGTGGCCATGCCAACCGTAAACTCCTCGCAGGCGCGGCACACGTGCACCGTGTGCTCATAGACATCGTAGATGTGCCAAGGGCTTTGCTGGTCAAAGCCGCGCATCGCGGCCAACTCGGGTATGGCGGCGCACATGACTTCCGGCTCTGCCTCGAGGGCCCAGGCCGCATGCCCCGAGCGAACGATGCCGTCGAGCTCCTGACCGATACGCTCACTCGCGATGTGCGCGAGGTCGGGCGCGGCAGCAATCAGGGCCTCATGCGTGGCGCGCTCCACCACAAAGCCCATGCGGGCGGCAAAGCGCACCGCACGCAAGACGCGCAGGGCGTCTTCCTCAAAGCGCTCGGACGGCACACCAACGGCACGGATGACTCGCCTGTTGAGGTCATCGGCACCACCAAAGAGGTCGAGAAGGCCGCGTTCGGGATGATAGGCCATCGCGTTGACCGTGAAGTCACGCCGACGAAGGTCTTCTCGCACGTCGGTGACAAAGCGCACGTCGTCGGGGTGGCGATGGTCGCTGTAGACGCCCTCGGTACGGAAGGTGGTCACCTCAACGGGCTCGCCAGACACGACGGCGGTCACGGTGCCATGGGCAATGCCCGTCTCATGCACCTCGATTCCCGCCGCGCGCAGGGTCCTCGCGGTCTGCTCCCAGTGGGCCGACGTCGTGACGTCAACGTCGTGCGAAGGGGCGCCGCGCAGCGCATCGCGCACCCAGCCGCCAACGACCCACGCCTCGAACCCAGCGCGTTCGAGCACGTCGAGCACGCGCTGGCCGTGCTCAGGCACGCCGTATGCAAGGCCGTCTGTGGCAAAGGTCACGAGGCGCAATCCTCCCCAAATCCACCTATAGATGGCAAGAGTATAGCGTTAGCTGCGCCTGTGAACAGGCGTGCTAGACTTCAAACGCGCATACAAGATTTCGTTTCGACTTCGGGAGGTTTCATGACTACCAGTACCGCCATTACCGCAAGCGACCTTACCGCCGCACGCGAGGCCTTCTTTGCGGAGCGCGCCAACATCGTTGCCAAGAATGCCGTGAGCTCGGTGGGCATCCGCGCCGCCGCGCGCACGCCCGAGGGCGTGGCCGCCAACGCGATGAGCTTTGACATCGAGGTCACGCAGGGTGAGCGCACCAACCAGGAGCGCTCCGGCCGCTGCTGGATGTTTGCCAGCCTCAACACCTTCCGCTTCCGAACCATCAAGAAGTTCAACCTCAAAACCTTTGAGCTCAGCCAGGCCTACCCCCTCTTCTTCGACAAGCTCGAGAAGAGCAACTGGTTCCTCGAGAACATCCTCGACACCCTGGACGAGCCGCTGGACGGCCGCTTGATGGCCTTCCTTTTGGCAGACCCCATCAGTGACGGCGGACAGTGGGACATGTTCCGTGCCCTCACCAAGAAGTACGGCGTGGTGCCCAAGGAGGCCATGCCCGAGACCGCCTGCTCGCGCAACACCACCGAGATGGACAAGTACCTGACCCGCTACCTGCGTGGCTGCGCCAAGCGCCTGCGCACTGCCGCCGAGGGTGGAGCGAGCGCAGAGCAGCTGGCAGCCGACAAGAAGCAGATGATGAGCGAGGTCTGGCACCTGCTCGTGACCTGTCTGGGCGAGCCGCCCGCACGCTTTGACGTGCGTCTGCGCGACAAGGACGACAAGCTCGTGCTGAACGGCAGCTTCACCCCGCAGGAGTTCTTCGCCGAGGCCGTGGGCATGGAGCTCGACGACTACGTGTCGATCATCAGCGCCCCCACCGCCGACAAGCCCTTCAACCACACCTATACCGTCTCGCGCCTGGGCAACGTGGTGGAAGCCGGCGGCGTGCGCTACCTCAACCTCGTGCCGCAGCGCCTGAAGGAGCTGGCCATCGCGCAGCTGAGCGACGACCTGCCCGTATGGTTTGGCTGCGACGTCGACCAGAACTTCCTGCGCGATGAGGGCATCATGGACTGCGCCGCACTCGGCCTGGACGAGCTGTTTGGCTTCGCCATCGAGGGCTGCCTCGACAAGGCGGAGCGCCTGGACTACGGCGAGTCGCTCATGACGCACGCCATGGTGCTCGAGGGCGTGAAGCTCGACTCCGAGGGCAAGCCGCAACTGTGGAAGGTGGAGAACAGCTGGGGCGAAGACCACGGTCGCAAGGGCTTTGACACCCTCTCTGACCCCTGGTTCGACGAGTACGTCTATCAGGTGGTTGTCGACAAGAAGTACCTCACCGACGCCGAGCGCGACATCTACGAGACTGAAGAAGCTACAGTGCTCGCGCCCTGGGACCCGATGGGATCGCTGGCTTAAGGTCGCGGCCAGGCTGTTCTTGTCATTACCTGACGACGTACTGGCTACGAAAGTGCGGACTTGGGCGGCCGTGGCCGTCCAAGTCCGCGAAATGTCCTGCCAGCTCAGGCCACTGCGGGCTAAAACTCAGAAAAGGTAGGCTCCCCTACTTGGCAGAGTTCTTCGCCATTGGCGAGTTCGCGCATCGACGCAACAAAGCGCTGTTCTTCTCCTGCGCGAAATGCACAGGTCAGCTGGACGTCTTCGGCAAAGATGGAATCCCTGATCTTGCCGGCACAGTCAGAGACCAATCGCTCAACGCGTCCGTATGCGGAATAAGGAATCACGCAGGTCACGCTTGTGACCAGGGTCTTGGTAACGAGCAAGCCCTTGCTCTCGGCATCTGCCACCGCCTCACGCGTTGCCGCCTCATAGGCACGCACGAGGCCACCCGGGCCAAGGAGGGTTCCCCCGAAGTAGCGTGTCACCACACAGCAGACGTCGGCAAGGCCTGCTCCCCTCAGCACCTCGAGCGTTGGCATGCCAGCCGTGCGCTGGGGCTCCCCATCGTCAGAGCAGCGTTCGCGACCGTCGGAGAGAATCCAAGCGGGAACGTTGTGACGCGCATCATGATGGCGGGCACGCACCTCATCGATAAAGGCGTTGGCTTGCGCTTCATTCGCCACGTGGCGCAACTGCGCAATAAAACGGCTTCGGCGGTCGACAAACTCACCGCTTGCCTCCACGCCCTGGGCCAATGTGACGTATTCCGCAGCCACTGCCCCTCCCCTCTCGGCGCGACACGCCGACGCGCGACATCGGTGCCTAGGCAGTCTGGAACAGCTTGGAGCCCGCCTCGACCTCTTCTCCCGAGGCGGCAACCTCATCCACCGACGAAAGCTCGTCAACATTGGTGACGATGGTCATGACAACATCAGAGTAGCCCGCCTCGGCAACCTTCTTGCGATCAAAGACGAGGATGGGCGTGCCTGCCGCTATGTGCTGCCCCGCCTTGACGAGAATCTTGAAGCCCTCGCCACGCATCTCGACCGTATCGATACCCACATGAACGAGCACCTCAACACCGTCGTCTCCCTCGAAGGCGAAGGCATGGGGCATGACCGTGTTCGGGGTGCCGTCAACGGGGGAATAGATCACGTCGTCGGCTGGCTTGATGGCAATGCACGGGCCCATGACGCTCGATGCAAAAATGGGGTCAGGAAGAGACGCCGTTGTCTCAACCTTACCTGCAACCGGGGCGTAGACCGCGCCCTTGTCAGCCTTGATCTTGAGGGGCGCAGGCGTCGATTGACCCCTGAGGCCCGCAAACAGATCGCGAAAACCCATGTCAGTAGCTCCCTTAAAACACAGCTTTGGTGCACACGGAACACATATTTTAACGCCTTATACACCAAATGCGCAGCAAAAATATCAGCAATGCGTACTCGGGCCGTCTAACTCGGAATATAGACAATGGCAGTCCTACGCAGGGCCTGGGCAATGCGGACACAGGCCGAGTAGGCAAGCCCGATGCCGAAGACGAGCGTGACCGTACTTATCGAGCGATAAAAAACGATGCAGGCGATGGTCATGATGACACCAGTTATCCCCTGAGCCAAGACGAAACGCCAACGAGAGGACCCAAGGGAACGTATCTCACGCACACGCAGCAGAGACACCAGTGCCGAGAAACCGTTAACGGCAATGAGGTAAATCATGACATAGGCTCGCGGGACATCCGTAAGGCTTCCCGTAAAGATTCCCAGGTCAATCAGGAAGGCAGCGGTATAGAAGGACCATCGGCCATTTACCATGTGTCGCGCCATGGTCAGGTAGTAGACGAGCCAGCGAACACCAAAGACAAGCAGCGACACGCTGAGGATAACCGTGACCGTGATGTAGCCATCCTCAGGGTCAAGCATGATAAGAGCGGCGCAAAGCAGCATGAGCAAGCCGGCGATTATCTCTCGCAGACGCTGCATCTTAGTCATGGGCCCCCTCCTTCTGGCATGCACGCTTGAGGAAGGCAACGAGCGTGCCTAGGTTCCTCGGCTCGTGGTCTATCGAAAAGCCCGCCAAGCGACTTCCCGAATCGTAGATGCGGCTGGTCACCATACCCTTCTGAGCAAGGGCAGCACGAATGAACCTTCCCAGATAGGTATCGTTTTTGGCCTGGCCTTCCGCCTCGCAGTATTCCTGTTGGTGGAGCTCGAGGTCAAAGGGTTCGACCTTCTCGCCAGACAACTGCTCCCCCAGTGCGCACCAATCGTCCGAGGCGTCAAGCCGACGTTTCGTAAGGATGTCCCAGGCGAGCTCACGCACCTCGGCAACCTCATCGGTCGCATAGCGATTAAGCTCAAAAGGCTCTCCCGTACGCAGGCAACGCATCGCATAGACCATCTGGGTGAAGGCATGCCAATAGTCGCTTGGGTTGTCCTTGACCACCTCGTCATAGTTGGCCCAGGCCGGGAGATAGACGTAGCGAGCGAAGCTGTAGTCAGGCAGATGCCCGGCACGCCCGTGCCCAAGGTTCATGATCGAGCTTTCGCTAGGCTGGTAGACGCTATTGACGTAGCTGCTTAGATCAAGGTCGTCACCGCCCGCGGGATTGCGGTGGAATTCGATCCTGCGACGCTCGGGGTTCTCGCGCGGCCCAATCAGCTCGTAGAAGTAGGCCGTCGTGTTGTTGATGACCAACGACGGCGTACCCGCGAAGTTCTGATGCGCCCAGGTGTCGGCGAGCACGTGCATGGCAAGGCCCGTTGCCTCCAAGCCCCTCCCCCGCGCAAGTTCCACGGTGTGGCGAAGCAGCTCACCGTTAGGCTTGCAAATGAGCTGATACTTGCGACGATAGGTCTTTCCACCCTTGCCGGGATCAGCCGTCAGGTCATAGGGCAGGAAATGGAAGGACGACCAGATGCGCGTGATGTCCTGCAGGCCCAGGCGGTCGGTACGAACATCCGCGAGCTCAATCGGCGACTGGGTGGTTGCCGCAGCACGTGGCGCATGCAGGCGATCGAGAAAGGTCACCGTGGCGAAGTCGGGAAGCTGGGCGGCATAGCAAATGTCGCAGCTTTCCCTCGAGCTATAGCCGGCGAGAAGGGCGGCGCAATACGTTGCGTAGTAATGGAAGTCTCCGCGCACGGCCCCTCACCCCTGGCTTTCGACGCGACGTTGCAGACGCCTGAGCCGTATCGACGAGATGGCCACATCGAAGACGGCAAAGGTCGAGGTAAGCTCGATGATGCCCGGAATGAACGAGTCAATCGGATTGCTATCCTGGTTACCCGCAATAAAGGAGACCATCGTCACCAGGCTCATGACTACCTGAAAAATAGCAATCAGTAGGTACACCTTGCCACGGCGTCGGCCCTGTGCCTCAGCAAGCGCCGAAAAGCCCACATAGCAGTGGAAAAGAAGGTTAAACAGCAGGGCGACCACCAAGGTGGCAAGCATCGTTCTATATCCAAAGTCTTCGCTGGCGTCAAAGAGGTTGAAGATGAGCGCATGCTCGAAGTCGTCACGATTTGAAAAGTAAAAGAGGAGCGTCTTGAGGCTGTTCCAGATGCCAAGCCCAATATAGGCAAGGCCACTGATAGCGAGGTTGCTTCGCCACCTTCTGATATCAGACTCCATCAAACACGTCCTCCCCTACCGATCCACACACTCGATTATAGGCATGGGCTGGCATATCCATCAGCTGGACCACCGCCAGAGGCCGTGAGCCAGAGCGCTGTTGGTATTGTGCCTTTCCGCCGCTCGCCGCAGGGCGTGTTACAATGTCACGCGCGAGGTGGGCCAGACGACCGCGGGGCCATGCCTTCGGGCGTGGTCATGAGGAAAGTCCGGGCTCCACAGGGCAGGAAGCAGGCTAACGGCCTGGCGGGGTAACCCGACGGAAAGCGCCGCAGAAAAGAAGACTCCCGCTGCCCGCTTAGGCGGGTGAGAGAAAAGCTGAAACGGTGGTGTAAGAGACCACCAGCGTCGTGGCAACACGGCGGCTTGGCAAGCCCCTTCCGGAGCAAACGCATGTAGGAGCGCTATGGTGTGGCCCGCACTGCGCTCGGGTAGCGCGCTTGAGGCTGACGGCGACGCCAGTCCTAGATAAATGGCCGTCCACGACAGAACCCGGCTTATCGGCCCACCTCGCATTTTTCTCCCACACATACCCTGGTGGCATTCGCTTGCCGCATAACCTTTGGACGTCTCTGCCACAGGAGGCTGCCGCCTCCGCATACCGTACACATGTTCTTGTCCCTTGCGATAATTAACGTACAGTCGTTCTACTATACTGTCAGACACGAACAGAAGTTTTGTCGCAAGGGGGCGAGAAGAAGCGTGGACACCCTTACCAAGCTGGGCATCTTGGCGGATGCCGCAAAGTACGACGCCGCATGCACCTCATCAGGCGTCACGCGCGGACCCAAGTCGGGGATGGTGGGATCCACGCAGGGGGCCGGCCTCTGCCACACCTTCACCCCCGATGGCCGCTGCGTCACGCTGCTTAAGGTGCTCATGTCAAACGCCTGTAGCTACGACTGCGCTTACTGCGTCAACCGCCGCCAGGCAAGCGTCGAGCGTGCCACGTTCACGCCACGTGAGCTTGCCGAGCTCACGGTTGACTTCTATCGGCGTAACTACATCGAGGGGCTCTTCCTCTCCTCTGGCGTACTCGGCACGCCAGACGCCACAACGGAGCGGATGATCGAGTGCCTGCGCGTCCTTCGAGAAGACCTGCGCTTCAATGGCTACGTGCATGCCAAGGTCATCCCCGGCACAGCAAGCGAGCTGGTAGACGCCCTCGGTCGTCTGGCGGACCGTCTCTCTGTCAACCTCGAGCTGCCCAGCTCAGGCTCACTTGCCAAGCTCTGTCCCGACAAGGACGCCCGCGGCATCGCCGCTCCCATGGCGCAAATCCGCCGCACCCGCGATGACGAAGAACGCCTGATCGCGTCGGGGGCATCAAAGAAGAGCGCGAAGCGACTTGAGCAGAAGGCCAAACCTGCCCTGTCAACTGGTCTAGCCAGTGAGCAAAAGCTGCAGCAGGCATCACAGGCCGACATCATGCCTCTCAACGGCGTTGGCAACCAGCTCACCCTCCGCGCACGCTCGCGCGTCGCCTCCGGTCGGCGCAGCTTTGCCCCAGCCGGTCAGTCAACGCAACTCATCGTGGGTGCCACAAAGGAGGACGACAACCACATCCTCCAGCTCTCCCAGACCCTCTACGAACGCTACGACCTCAAGCGCGTGTTCTTCTCGGCCTACATGCCCATGGTGGACGACGAGCGCCTGCCCGAACAGAACACGCCTGTCCCCCTTCGGCGCGAGCATCGTCTCTACCAGGCGGACTGGCTCATGCGCTACTACGCCTTCTCCCCCGATGAGCTGGCCACGCCCAGCGCACCCTGGCTCGACCTCGATGTCGACCCAAAGCTCGCCTGGGCCCTGAAGAACATCGATCGCTTCCCCGTTGAGGTGATGGATGCCCCCATCGAACTGCTTCTGCGCGTGCCCGGTATCGGCCCTCTGGGAGCACGACGCATCATGGTCGCGCGGAAGGCGGGATCGCTTACCTTTGACGATCTCTCACGCATGCGCATCACGCTCAAACGCGCGCGCCACTTCCTTACCTGCAGCGGCAAACGCGATTCCAAGAGCCCGCTCGATGCCGAGCTTATCCGTGAAAGGGTGGTGAGAGATGCAAAACAAAGCGCCTACAACCGCACGCGCCGTCAAGCGGAAGGGCAGCTCAGCCTCTTCTAGGATTGCCAAGCAACCGTCAGTCGCGGGGGCGCGCCTGCGTTGTGAGGCAGCGCTTGCAGACGGCTACGGCATCGTCTTAGCCTGCGATGCCACCCTCGAGGGCGTACTTGGCGCAACGGGCATTGGCTACCTGGCCCATGCCGATGCCGAACGCATCAGGCTCTCTCCGCGCGAGGGCTGTCAGGCACGCTTTGGCGAGCAAGTCGTAGAGATGCCGAGCGATACCAACGGTGAGCTCGTCTCGCTCGCACGACGCGTCTATCGTGGCATCGAACGTCACGTAGCCGTAGGGTGTCCCCACGCGCGAGCGGGCACATGCCCCCGCGGCTGTGCGGGCGCATGTGCCCGACGACTCGTCTATGCCGCCGCCTCTGACTCCCCTTCCATGGCAGAAGCCGTACATCTCTACGTACGCAAGGCCTTCTCAGAAGGGTCGCGCCTCCGCAGCCTCATCAACGACGAGCTGGTGGTTGAGGTAGACCAGCTCGCCCGCAGCGTCCTGAGCGAATGCGAGCACACCAAGCAGTTTGCGCGCTTCTCGCTTTTGAGCGACGGGTCGCTCTTCTCGTCAATACGGCCCAAGGCCGACACGATTCCCCTCACGGCCAGCTATTTTGCCACACGAATGGGAGAAGAACGCTTCTGCATTGTTGACCCCACCCATCGCTCGGCCGCCTTTCACGACTCGGGAAAGCTCGGAAGGCAAAAGGGCTATGCGGTAGTTCGCCTCGACCAAGCGAGCACCGACGCGCTCGTGTCAGGCAAGGAGCTCTCTGCCGATGAGCTTGCGGTGCGCGCCCTGTGGAGACGCTTCTACGAGAGCGTCTCCCTCAGCGGTCGCGATGTCTCAGAACGTGGATACGACCTGCGCACCCAACTGATGCCACGCCGCTTCTGGGGAGGACTGAGCGAGCTTGGTCCGCAGGCCGATGAGTTTGCCCGCAAAGCATAAGAGCTTAAAGGCAATTCGATTGCCAAAACAAAAGAGGGCCCGGTGGATTACCGGGCCCTCTCAGGCATATTAAAGAAGGTAAGTAGGATACTTACTTAACCTCATTGACGGCACCGTCGATGTGGAGCTGACCGTCAATGGCGTAGAAACCAGCGCCAATAGCGTCAACGTGATCGAAGTTGGGAACCTGAACGGTCACGTTAGAGCCCTGCTCCAGGGTAACGTTAAAGACCTGAGCCTTGCGCATGCCATGGTAGAAGTTGCCGCTGCCGATGGCGGGAGCGTTGTACACGTAACCCGTGAGATCAGAGTGCTGGTCATCGTTGCAGGGGCAGAAACCGCCCTTGGCATCGACCGTACCCTTGATGTCGATCTTGCCGGAGGCACCGCAGTAGCCGCCGCCGATGCCAGCAGCGCGGGAGCCACCGATGGAGGTGACGTGGGCAGAGGAATCGATGGTGATGTCGCCACCCCTACCATAGATACCGCCACCGATGCCGGCAGCGTAGGCGCCAGCCTGGGAGCTAACGGTCACGCCCTCGATGGTGATGTTGCCAGCGTTGGGGTGGGTGGGATCGCCACCGATGCCGGCATAGCCAACCGACTCATCGCCAGCGTGGAGCAGGGAGTTAACAATAAGGGTGCCCTCGCCGGTAATGGTGAGGCTGGAACCCTCAGGAACGGTGATGCCGCGCTGGAACTCAACCGTGGTGCCAGCAGCAATGTAGAAGGTGGTAGGGCCATTGACGATGAAACGACGGCTGAAGGTTGCGTCGCTACAGAAGGAGGCACTCTGGGCCATGTGAGGATCGAGCGTCTCATACTGGTCGTCGTTGAGGTTCTGGGTCGGGATGCGCTCGCCGTACTTCTCCTCGAACGAAGCGGTCTCAGGAAGAGCGTCCTCAACGACGTAGATGGTGCCGTCATCATGCGGATGCGGACCACCAGGCACGCTAGCATAAGCGACAGTAGAGGCGGTGCCAAGAGCAAGAACAGCGCCCATGGCAACGGCGCAAAGGCCCTTAGTGAAGGAATACTTGTTCATCAAATCTCCTTAACGACAAAAACCAAAAATATTGCAACAACAATTGTTCAATGCCAGAAGCATTTCGCCAGAAGTGACTTTATCACAGGACACATTGATTGTTATCCTGTTCACAGCTCTTTCATATCGCTTTAGTTAGTTTTAATTATCATGTGTGCAAACTAAGATTGTTAGCGCTTTTATCTGGGGTTTTACGTTTTAGTCTCTTGCTTTACCCAAGTTGCTTGCATAGAAGAGGTTAGTTAGCCATTTCCTTCCCAGCTATCTGTCGTAAAGCCAAGGTCGTGTTTCAGGCACCCCGAACGTAAGCTCACATTATTGCCACAACAACCGGGAGTGAGTCAGTTACCGTAGCCCTTTTTGACTCATTCCGGAGGGCGGCGCGGGGGCAGGCGAGTGAGTCAGTTACCGTAGTCCTTTTTGACTCATTCTGTTCGCCGGCGAACAGAATGAGTCAAAAAGGACTACGGT
>CAJOKK010000016.1 GCA_905235165.1 uncultured Atopobiaceae bacterium
TACTTTATGCGAAGGGATTGCGACTGTAAAGGGCGGCCAGAGCGTTTGTGAAGGCATGCTCCGCCTTGTCCTTGCGGTTCGGCATGCATCGTGCTTCAATTTAGTTCACGCCGTCCAACAGCGGAAAAGTACACTTTTCAAGCATGAAGATGCCATTGCATCACGGACTACCGTGTTATTTGTTGCATGGGCAGGCAAGAGGGAACGCACATGGCACCAAGCATCACAGACTCAACGCGAGAAGAACGTCTTGCCTACGTGCGTAAGCGCTACGTCTGCATCGGCGACTGCGACGCTTGCGGCATCTGCGCATCCTTCCACGGCAAAGACCCCGAGCGCGCCCTCGCCAGCTACATCGACGGCGAGGAGGAGCTACCCCAAGCACTCATGCGTTACCGCAGGTAGAGCGAGCAAGCGCCGACAGCCCAAGCGAGCTGCCGGCACTTGTGAGCGCTAGCTATTTGTCAGCCCTTGCATACCGCAACGCTACTCCAGCGGAAGGCCGCCAGCCGCCTGCACGCCAGGCACGGCCGGGATGCTGGCAAAGCCTTCCTCCAGCTCCTCGTCCGTGGGAATGTGGTCGACCATCTTGCCATTGTTGTAGGCCTCGTAGGCAGTCATGTCAAAGTAGCCGGTACCTGTCAGGCCAAAGAGGATGACCTTCTCCTCCCCCGTCTCTTTGCACTTGAGGGCCTCGTCAATGGCCACGCGGATGGCATGGCTACTCTCGGGAGCGGGCAGGATGGTCTCGAGCTTGGCAAACTGCTCGGCTGCGGCAAAGACATCGGTCTGCTTCACAGACACGGCGTCAAGGTAGCCGTCGTGCTTCAGCTGGCTGATGACGGGGCTCATGCCGTGATAGCGCAGGCCACCGGCGTGGTCGGGACTGGGGATGAACCCATTGCCCAGGGTGTACATCTTGCAGAGCGGGCAGGTCTGGCCGGTGTCGGCAAAGTCGTAGGCAAAGCGGCCACGCGTGAGCGAGGGGCAGCTTGCCGGCTCAACGGCAATGAAGCGCGTGTCGGGGTGAACGCCCGTGAGCTTGTCGCGCATGAAGGGGGCGATAAGGCCACCCAAGTTGGAGCCTCCGCCCGCGCAGCCGATGACGATATCGGGATACTCGCCCAGCTCCTCCAAGGCGGTGTAGCTCTCCAGACCGATCACGGACTGGTGCAGCAGCACCTGGTTGAGCACCGAGCCAAGCTGATAGCGGCCACGGTTCTCGGGAACATGCAGGGCGCGCTCCACGGCCTCGGAGATGGCGGTGCCCAGGGAGCCGGTGTAGTTTTCCTCATTCTCCAACAGCTTGCGGCCGATCTCGGTCTGGTCGGACGGGCTGGGGGTGACATTGGCACCGAAGGTCTGCATAACGGAGCGACGGAAGGGCTTCTGCTCGTAGCTCGTGCGCACCATGAACACGTCGCAGTCCAGGCCGTAGTGAGCGGCCGCCTCAGAGAGCGCGGTTCCCCACTGACCGGCACCCGTCTCGGTCGTGATGGTGGTAAGGCCCTGCTCATGCGCGTAGTAGGCCTGGGCGAGGGCGGAGTTGAGCTTGTGGGAACCACTTGTGTTGTTGCCCTCGAACTTGTAGTAGATCTTTGCGGGCGTGCCCAGCGCCTGCTCCAGGTTGTAGGCGCGGCAGAGCGGGCTGGGACGATACACCTTGTACATCTCACGAACGCCCTCGGGAATCTCTATGTAGGCGGTGTCATCGTCAAGCTCCTGCTTGCACAGCTCCTCGGCAAAGACCGGCGCAATGTCCTCCACCTGGGCAGGCACACCGTTGGGGAGCAGCATGCGACCCGGCTTGGTGGGCATGTCGGCGCGCAGGTTGTACCACGCGGTGGGAATCTGGTCCTCAGAAAGGTAAATGCGATATGGGTCCTTCTCGGCCATGGTCGGCCTCCTTCCTGCGCCGCGAGGCGCTTGTGAGGACGGGACCGTATGCCACCGGGCCATAAAAAAACGCCCGTCCTCGACCAGTAGGGTCTCGAGGACAAGCGTCTGACGTGCACATGCACAGACACCTGCGGTGCCACCTCGATTAGCGGGCATGCCCGCTCTCTCTGTGGGAAGCTGCCACCTCCCGGCCCGATAACGGGGGCGTCCGTCGCGACTTCCTCCCCAGGCAACGGGGGTTCTTCGCGCCCTCAGCGGGTCCATTATGCCTGCCAGCTACTGCTCGGATCTCAGCCACCCGAACTCTCTGTATGTGCCTCTGCAGGCTTTACTTCCGCCTCTACGGTTTGGCAACGTTATGCAATTGCGGCCAGTGTATGGAAAGCGCCTCTTCATCGGAATGCCCTGAAACAGCATCGTTACACCACCATGCACCATGAGGCCCGGACCTTGTGGGCACTCACTTCGCCTACGAGGCCTTTGCAAGCGAGGTGCGAAGCCTTGTGCCAAGCATGAGCGCCAGCGTCGTGAGCACCAGCACCACAAGCATCGCCACGTAGTCCGCAACCGCGAAGTTTGGGCAGCTCTGGTCAAAGATGCCTAGGAGAAAATCAGCCACCCCGTTAAACACAAAAGCGATGGGATCGGTAAAAGCGGCGATAACGCGCCCCGTTATCTGACACAGGGAGACGAGAAGTGGGTTACTCGCGGCTGCGTTAAGCAGCGCTCTGGAGGCGTCGGTCTGAATCAGCATTCCGGAGGCATTCTCGGCCACCAGGTACAGGAGCGAACCCAACATGAGCGGCAGCAGCACCCAGGCAGGAGATGCCTTGATGTCTGTGCCCAAGCTCGGGGTCAGGGCGACGATTGCCACGTACAGTGCGAGAAAGACCACGCAGGTGATAATGCTGTTTGTAGCACTAAGCAAGCCAGTGACCACCAAGGGAATGAGACCGAGCAAAAACGCAAGCACAGGCCCAATCAGCGCAGCAAGCGGAAGGGATTTGCCTTGCCCTCGCACAAGCCCGACAACTCGATAGAGCAACCCCACCACAAGGCATGCAAGCAGAAGGTAGTGCATAATGCGGAAGGCGTAGACGCTATAGCTTGCGCGGTTATCGGCAGACGCCGTAAAAAAGAGCATGGCGCTCGCGATAAAGCCACCGATTGCCGTTCCAATACTCAAGAGCGAGGGAATCACGTCATCCATAGCATCCTCGGCAGCTGACCCCATCAAGACCCACGCTATCAGCACGAGAGCGGCGATCCCAAGGTAGCCAAACAGATAGATGGGGTTGTGCGTCTCGAACTTATCGCACACCGCCCATGAGAGCGTTCCGAAGAGATAGGTCAGGCAGGTAGCGAAGACACCGTAGCCCGCTACGGGGTGCAGGAGGGCGGAAAGCAGCGTCGCTATCATGAAGCCCACGGCCACCGCGGCCAAGGCAATTACGAGCGGCTGGCCAACCATAATAACGCCAGCAATGGGCAGCGCCAAGATGATAGGCAGCAATGCACCCGCAGCTAGGTCAGCAAGGGGATCGAATGGCATGACGGTGAAGCCGCCCAAGCCATCGGGCGTGATTTGCCAGATGTTTCCACCAATGTCAAAGAAACCTGACCCACCGGACCAATCGTCAAAGATCATGACTTCCCCCGATCCTCGCCGTTTGTTGAAAATTTTATCATGACAAACTGGCCATCTCGTCACAAAGCGCCGAACTCCGGCAAACGCAGCAAGTGGGTCGCACTTCCGAGGCGCTGAGGCGCATCAGGGTGCAAGGCCATCGTTCTACACCCCAGTGGTACGGCAAACTTGTGAGCAGGGCACGTCTGCCTAGCTGCAAAGCTATACTTAGTAAGTTGAACATTCAGGCACGTCACGAGAGGAAGCACCGTGTCAGATACCAAGAACGTCCGCGTGCGCTTCGCGCCCTCCCCCACCGGCAAGCTCCACGTGGGCGGCGCCCGTACCGCCATCTACAACTGGGCTTTTGCCCGCGCCACCGGCGGCACCTTCATCCTGCGCATCGACGACACCGACCCGACCCGCTCCACCGACGAGAACACCCAGGTCATCCTGCGCGCCATGCGCTGGCTGGGACTCGACTGGGACGAGGGCCCGGAGGTGGGTGGCGACTATGGCCCCTACTTCCAGACCGAGCGCCTCGACCGCTATCGCGAGGCAGCGGAGCGTCTGGTGGCCGAGGGTCACGCTTACTACTGCTTCTGCACCGCCGAGAAGCTGGCAGCCGACCGCGAGGCAGCCGCCGCTCGCAAGGACAGCTTCCAGGGATACGCGCGCACCTGCCGTGACATCGATCCTGCCGAGGCCAAGGCGCGCGTCGAGGCCGGCGAGCCCTACACCATCCGCATCAAGGTGCCGCTTGACCGCGGCGACGTGGTGGTGCGCGACGCCGTCCACGGCGACGTGACCTTCAATGCCCGCGAGCTGGACGACTTCATCATCTTCCGCTCCGACGGCACTCCCACCTACAACTTTGCCACTGTGGTGGACGATGCCGAGATGGGCATCACCCACATCATCCGCGGCGACGACCACCTCTCCAACACACCGCGCCAGGTCATCGTCTACGAGGCCCTCGGCGCGCCCGTGCCCACCTTCGCGCACATCTCGATGATCCTGGGCGCCGACGGCAAGAAGCTCTCCAAGCGCCACGGCGCCACGAGCGTGGAGGAGTACCGCGACGCCGGCTACCTCTCCGACGCCTTCGTGAACTACCTCGCCCTTCTGGGCTGGGCTCCCGACGGCGAGAGCACCGTCATCAGCCGCGAGCGTCTGGCCAGCGAGTTCAGCCTCGATCACGTGAGCAAGAACCCGGCCATCATGGATCCCAAGAAGCTCGACTTCATCAACGGCGAGTACCTGCACGCCATGGACGACCAGGCCTTCGCCGACGAGATCCTCATCCCCGAGCTGCACGCAGCCGACCTCGAGCCGGCCGGCGAGTGCCTGCACGAGGAGGCCTGGTACGACATGCTCGCCGCCGCGCTAAAGCCGCGCACGACCCTGGGGCCGCAGGTGGTGGAGCAGGCAGCTTACCTCTACACCGCTGACAACGAGCTCGAGTATGACGAGAAGGCCGTGAAGAAGTGGCTAGCCAAAGAAGGCGCACGCAAGGCCCTCGACGCTGCTGGCGAGGCGCTGGCCGGCCTTGAGGACTGGACGCCGGAGGCCATCGAGGCCGCGCTCGACCCGATTCCCGAACAACTTGAGATGGGCAAGGGCAAGGTCTTCCAGCCCATCCGCGTTGCCGTGGTGGGCAGCGCCGCCTCCCCCGGCATCGGTGAGACGCTGGCGCTGGCCGGCAAGGAGCACGTGCTCGCCCGCATCGAGCGCGCCAAGGAGCTGGCATCGTAAGTCGCTCGAACCATAGTGGATGTAGAACAGCAGCCCCGCAGCTCAACCTGCGGGGCTGTTCTTGTCAATAAATAGCTGGAAGGCCCGAGGAACTAGCGACGCCCCGGAGGTACGGGAAGGCGGCGGCACCCCTCCCACCAAAAAGTGACAATTCCGGGCCGCTTTTGTCACAAAATGGCTGAGCGGGTCGCTACTTCTTTATGTACTTGTTCGGATTGATGCTGACACCGCTCGAATGGCCCTTGTATCCGCCATTCCTACGACGCTGAACTCGCTCGTAGATGCTTACGCTGCGGTCACGGGTGGTAAGGCCAAGGAGCGGAGCGGCAAGAATCGTGGGCGCGAAGAAGGTAACGATACGCCACACGAGGAAGCCCGCAGAGGTGGCAGGGCCGAACATGTGGCCATAGAACATGACGAAGGCTCCCTCAGCACCACCGGTGCCACCCGGCAGCGGGACGGAGGAGGAGACGAGCTGGACCATCGAGCCCGCAGCTAGGCACTCGATAAAGTCGCCGGACTTACCGAAAGCATTCAGGACCCAAGGAATGGTGTAGAGGCAGAAGAGCTGGGCCATCGTAACCAAGAAGGTTGCGAACATCGAGGGGAGGTCGCTCGCGGCGCTCTTGAAGGCATTGGAGAATTCCATGACCTGCTCGTTAACGAGCTGATCGAGCTTAGAGGTGTCTTTGAGCCAGCGGTGCTTCTGGATAAGCCGCAGTAGCCAGTTACCCACGCGCATCACGAGGTTGGGACACAGGCACACGACAAAGAGCATGATGCACTCAAGCGTGTGGGCGCCGAAGACGAGCAGGTTCAGCAACACGATGTCGCCGTACGACTCGAAGAAGAAGGAAAGCTTGGCGATGAGCATGAGCGCCGCAAAAACCACGACGCCGAGCTGGAACATGATGAAGCGCGTGAACTGCGTGGCTGATGCCTCGCCCACATCGAGGCCGGTGCGCGTGAGGCGCACGATCTGCGAAGGAACCGCGCCCATCATCATCGGCGTAAGGTTGCCAAAGAAGATGCCCGAGGCCTCAACGCTGATAAGGTCACGCACGCCCACGGGAGAGTCGTGATCGATATAGACGGCGATGACGTAGGCGAGCACGCCAAAGAAGAAATACATGAGGAAGCAGAAAGCGGCACCGAGGACCCAGTCGGTGCGCACGCCTCCCAAGGCATCAACAAAATCATCCATCTGTCCAGAGAAGACCAGATAGAGGATGTAGATAATAACAACCACTCCGAGGAAGAGCGCGCCCTTGCGTGCACTCGCGGCACGCTCGCGCTCCTCAGCAGCGTCTACGGCACCACGACTAACCGCAGAAGAACCCTGCACGCTCGTCTTGTGGACACTCGACGCGTTACGATTGTTCGAACCAGTTGCCATAGCACCTCCAAGCATATGCGCACTATTCTACCCTGCAAAGCTTGTGTCCCCATAGGTCGTGCCAGAAGCAACCATCATACGTACAAGCCCTGTCGGTTAAGAACACAGGACGACACCCATGGGAACGTTCGGGAGCTTGCTACAATGACCCTCCGATAGCTGAAGGAGGGCCTCATGACCGATCACATGACCGTTCTGGTGCTAGAGCCATTTCGCCAGCAGCAACTCACGCGAATTCGTGAGGCTGCGGGGCAGGGCGCGAACGTCGTACAGAAGACGAGGGTCTCGGATAAAGCTCAGCTCCTCGACCTTCTTAAGTCTGCGGACGTAGTTGTGGGAGCGCCCGCACCCGAGCTCCTTGAGCGGGCGCCGTCGATTCGCTGGCTACAGCTCTGCTGGGCCGGAGCAGACCGCTACCTCAAGCATGAGGTCACCCTACCTGAAGGGCTTCGCATCACCAACGTTGCCGGTGTCGCCTTTGGGCGCAACATGAGCCAGTACGTGTTGGGACAGATCCTTGCGCTCACCCAAAACCTGCCCAGCTATGTGCGGCACCAAAGCAAGGGGCAATGGCGCTGGGCGGGCCCGGTCATGACGCTCGACGGCACGCGCGCGCTGATCTTTGGGGCGGGAGACATAGGCAGCTGGACCGCGCGGCGACTCTCGGGCTTCGACGTGACCTGCATTGGCGTCTGCCGCAACACGACTGCCCCGCGAGAATGCTTCAGCAAACTCGTGACCCTTGACCAGGCAGAAGAGGAGCTCGCGCAGGCCGATGTGGTGGTCAACTGCCTTCCCAGCTCAGACGAGACCGACGGGTACCTCAACGAGCGTCGGCTGCGCCTCATGAAGAAAGGGGCAGTCCTTATCAACGTGGGGCGCGGAAGCTTCCTAGACTGCGATGCCTTGGCAGATGTCCTGGCAGAGGGTCACCTGCGCGGAGCGGCGCTTGACGTATGCAAGCCCGAACCGCTTCCGGCCGGGCATCGCCTGTGGACGGAGCCACGCTGCCTGATTACCCCACACATCTCGGGAAAGAGCTTTGGGTCGAGCAGACAGACCGAGGAGGTCATCTGCGACATCGTCTGCGAGAACCTGCGTCGTTGGAAGGCGGGAGAAGAGCTCACCCACATCGTTCGCTAGGCTCGGCAGAGGCCTTTCGACCATCCCTCAGTACAGATTGGGGCGGCGCTGGTCGAGAAGGGGCATCTTGCTTCGCACCTCATCGATCTTGGCGAGGTCAATGTCGCAGACCACAAGGTTATCTGCTTTGCTACCCGACTCGGCGAGCACCTGCCCAAGCGGATTGCAGACGAGGCTGTGGCCAACGTAGCGCCTGCCGGCACGGCAGGCGCCCGCCACAAAGATCTCGTTCTCAATCGCACGCGCAGACAGGAGCGTTCTCCAATGTGCGAGCTTGTTGGGACCGTCATGCCAAGCCGACGGGTAGAGCATGAGGTCACAGCCCCTCAAGGCCGAGTGACGTGCGACCTCGGGGAAGCGCAGGTCGTAGCAGATACCCAAGGAGATGAGGCCAAAGGGCGTCTCAATGGGATCGCACAGCTTGTCTCCCGCCGCGTTTCTCTCTAGCTCGCTCACGCCATGCGCCTCGTAGAGGTGGCACTTGCGATAGGTTCCGCGCACCATGGCCGTGTCATCCACCAAGACGGCCGTGTTGTAGGGGGCGTCGTCGCCATTTGCCTCGTACATGGTGAAGGCGACCCATAGCTGATGGCGCCAAGCCGAGCGCAGCACGTTCGCGAGGAACTGCCCGTAAAGGGGCTGGGCAAGCTGACGTATCTCGGTAGGCGTCAGCTCGCGAGGGCTCATGAGGTCTTCGGGAAACACAAGAAGGCTCGCGCCCTCATCCTCGGCACGGGCACACCACAGCTCCACCTGAGCGGCAACATCACCGTCTTCGGGATAGCCGCACTGGGCAAGCGCGATCGTGAACGACATGCAACCTCCTTTTGCCGGAGTAGCAACTCAAAGAAACCCACTGCTCACAGAGTAGCAGCGAAGGAACTTCAGTACCCGTGAGAGACTCTAATGCCCCTCAGAAACACCAACAGCCAAGTCCGTCTCCCCTACCAGTTCTTTCTAAATGCCAACACGTTGCTATCACCATCACGAAGATAGCTCAGGTCGTCAACCGACTTACGCGCGATGAAGATGCCCAGCCCACCGATCTTCGCGTCTTCCAAGCTTGCGGGCGAGCTTGGGTCTCGCGCCTCGAGCGGGTCAAAGGGCTTGCCCCAATCGGTCAGCTGAATGGTGATCGCATTGGGATTGGCATTGTAGACGTAATCGAGACGGCACTTTCCCGGAGCATCGGCTTCATCGTAGGCATATTTGCAGATGTTGACGAAGAATTCCTCCAAGGCGATGTCAATCTGGTTCTGAACCGTAATGGGACAGAGGCGCTTTGCCAACTCGTCATGAACGATTGCCCGTATGCTCCCAAGGTTACCTATAAGGGCATCCACCGTAATGGAACCCATTACCTCGGGGGCCACGCCAAACTCAAGCGACAACAGCGTGATGTCATCCGACTGCTCGGCCCCCTCGGCCCATTGGGCCACGTCGGAACGAACACCGTCGACCAGCGCATGCGGATGGTCTTTCGTATGGAGGGAAAGGTAGCTCTCAAGACGCTCTTCTCCATACTGTTCCTGGTCGGCAGAGAAAGCTTCCGTCACTCCATCGGTATAGAACAGAAGTTGATCGCCCCTCTGAAGCGTCAGGGAGTACTCATGGTACTTCGACTGCTCGAAGCAGCCCAGGATCGTCCCTCCCCGTCGCCTGAGCGGCCGCCAGACACCATCACTCTTCAGGAAAGGCGGATTGTGACCCGCATTGACGTAGGTGAGCTTACCGCTTTCCCAATCAAGCTTGCCTGCCCAAACGGTCACGAAGGTCCCCGTGTCGTTACCTTGGCAGAGATGGTAATTGGCCGACTCAATTGCCTGGGCAAGCGAGATGCCGCTACTCATGTAGTTCTCGATCTCGGTCTGCGCCGCCATCATGAACAGGGCAGCCGGAATCCCCTTGCCGCTAACATCGGCAATGAGAAAACCGAGAGTATGGTCGTCGATAAGAAAGAGGTTATAGAAGTCGCCGCCCACCTCACGCGCCGGATCCATCGAGGCATAGACGTCAAACTGCTCGATGTCGGGGAAGGGCGGGAAGGTATCTGGCAGGGCACTCCTCTGGATTGCCTGGGCCGTCATGAGCTCGCGATTGATGCGCGCCTGCGTCTCGGCAAGAGAATTCTTCAAAACGCCCACCGTCGTGTTGATGCCCTCCGAGAGGTTGTCAAACTCCAAGGTATCGTGCACGTTGACGCGCTCGTTGAGGTCGCCATCGATAATGTTTGAAAGCGCCCTGTTCGTCTTATCAAAACCTCTCACGACGACGTTTTGGAGCAGAAGCGAAGCCTGCAGATACACCGAGACAAAGATGAGCACGAACGCC
The DNA here is from genome assembly GCA_905235165.1 of uncultured Atopobiaceae bacterium. Lineage (GTDB taxonomy): Bacteria > Actinomycetota > Coriobacteriia > Coriobacteriales > Atopobiaceae > UBA1367. Next base: position 10,152 of record CAJOKK010000016.1, read on the forward strand.
GCCGAAACAACGGCCATCATCGGTGCGCGATAGGCATAGGCCTCCTCGGAAAGAACCGACACCATCAACTGATACGTTCCTGACCTCCCCGCACGGGAGAAGGGAAGCTCCGCAACGCGTACGTAGTACAGAGAGCCATCGGACGTAAGCCATTCAAACGAGGATGCGCCGTCGAAGGTCGCATCTCCAGGGCCACCGAGAAGCCCCGCCCTCACAAGATCGTAGAAGGGCTTGTCGAGACAGCTCTCGTCCGTTGAGGTAACGACCAGCCCATCTTCGCCCACGATGCACACGCTGCTGTTGGTAATCGCAAAATCGGAAGCGACGTTAACGATGGACGAACGATGCACCTCCTCGAGCGCGCCGTCGGGCACATTCGAGAGATGCGAGACGTCCGTGAGCATCTCGTCGCGTTCGAGCAGCTGGCCCTGAAGGTGGAGGAGCTCGTCATCTAGGCGTCGCTCCGCATCGCTGCGACACAGCATCGATATGCCCATAAAGGACAGGGATGCACACACGAGGTAGGCCACCGTCACCACGACGGCCAGCCAAGCTTGGAAGGTCTCCCTGATCGTACGCTGCTTTGCCTGCAGAGAGATGCCATCGCACGCGAACTCGGCGATGGCGACGAAAAGCGACATCAAGGCAAAGTCAGCAAGCCACTGGAAAAACAGCGCGCTCCCACTTTCTGCCTGAACAGACAGGCTCGCAGGAAGACCATACTCGCCGGCCACGCAAAAGCGAGTCGATGCCCACCACAAGAGCAGCGAGAACAAGGTCGAGGCAAGAGCACAACACAAGGCAACAACCGTAAGGCGTCGGCACCTCTCTTGACCGCGATAAGCTCCAACATGAGAAAAGAGCACACCCATCGCAAAGCCCGCGAAGGCAAGACCCCCAACGGAGATAAGGGGAATCGAAAGAAAGGTGTCGTAGTAGTTAAGAGGCAACCGCGAGGCACACGCAAACTCAGCGAGTCCCGTAATCGCACCGACCACCATGCCCACCAATGGACCGAAGAGCGTGGCGCAAGCGGCGAGAGGTGCGAGGATGAACATGACGCGCACGTCACCCACCATGAAGTAGCACTGGTGCGTTGCCACGAAGGCAAGGCAGGCAACAGCAACCGTCACGATTCCAGCTGGCCGCACGTAACGGGATCGAGGAAGCAAGACACCACGCCAGCTCACAAGGGAGCGCAAGGTCAAAAGGCGCCGCTCGTCAACCACCCCAGTCATCCCTTCCCAAGAATCTCGCCATCCAGGCATGAGACACAGCTAGGGACAGTTTACTTCTCACAAATTACAATCAAGGCAACGATTCGTTCGTTGGCAAGCCCACGAGCTGGGCGGCTCACAAAACCCAAAGTATGTCCATAAGGCCGGAAGTTGAGCGATACCTACAGTACGGCCATGCCCATATGCTATAGTGCTTGCCCGCAAAGAGCCCAAGTACGTGGGTGTACCTTGGTAACCACCCCAAAAAAACAAGGAGTACCAGCATGAGAGATTTTCTCAACCGCTATCTACGCATCATTGATTCCCTACCGCCCCTGAGCTTCTCGCTCTTGATCCTCTCTGTCATCGCCATGAATCTCTTGGCAAACAAGGCGGTAAATACGGGGCTTCCTTGGCTTGTCGTCGACTGCGGCATTATCTTCTCCTGGCTGGTCTTTCTCACCATGGACATCATGACCCACTGCTACGGGCCCAAGGCGGCAACCACGGCAGCACTCACCGCAATGGCCGTCAACCTCTTTGTCTCGGTCCTGTTCCTTGCCGCCAGCCGCGTTGACGGCGTCTGGAGCGCAAGCTTCGTCGACGGCAGCGAGCAGATCATCAACGACGCACTTGACGCAACCTTCGGTGGCACCTGGTTCGTCCTTTTGGGAAGCTCCATCGCCTTCAGCGCCTCGGCAATCGTCAACAACTTCCTCAACTGGACCATCGGGCGCTATTGCGGCGAGAGGGGCTTTGCCACCTTCGCCCTCAGGAGCTATGTCTCTACCTTCATCGCCCAGTTCATCGACAATCTGACCTTCGCCCTCCTGGTCAGCCGTATCTTCTTTGGCTGGGAACTCGGACTGTGCTTCACCTGTGCCTTGGCGGGAGCCTTCCTGGAGCTCCTCTTCGAGGTCTTCTTCTCCCCCGTTGGATTCAGGATCTCGCGCTCCATCTTGGCGCGACGTGGCGAACTCGAGCAACCCGAGGAGGCTTAAGGCCATGAATGTCTTCATCAGCGGAACGTCAAGCGGAATCGGCAAGGCCTGCGCCGAGCTCTTCCTTGAGCGCGGACATGACGTATGGGGCTTCGACATCGCCGAGCCGAGCGTGAGACACGAGCACTTTCACCACGTCACTCACGACGTGAGAGACACCGAGGAGCTTGCGGGGCTTCCCGAGGCAGAGATCGTCATCAACAATGCCGGCGTCCTCGAGGAGGAAGACGCCATCGACGTCAACCTCTTGGGAAACATCCGCTTCTCAGAGCGCTTCCACGAGAGCCCCCGCCTGCATTCGGTGCTCTTCATAGCCTCGGCATCCGCTCGCAACGGCTCGGAGTTTCCGCTCTACGTGGTGAGCAAGTCGGGCATCGTGGGCTATATGAAAAACCTCGCCCTTGCCCTGGCCTCGCGCGGCATCACCGTAAACTCCATCTCTCCCGGCGGCGTCATCACCCCAGCCAACCAGCACATCCTCGATGACGAGGAGCTCTACCGACAGGTGCTGGCAGAGTCTTTGCTCGGCAAGTGGGCCGACCCCGAGGAGGTGGCAGAGCTCGCCTACTACCTCACCGTCACCAATCGATCGATTACCGGCGAGGACATCCTCATGGATAACGGCGAGATGCTGCGCTCTAACTTCATCTGGTAACGAACCTGCCCAGGCAGGCCGAGAAGGCACTGCCTTCAGGCCGCTTGGGCAGCTTAGAACTCGAGCGTGTCGTATTTGGGAACAAGTTCCTCGAGATGCTCACGGGCCTTGTCGATGATTGCCTGATTCTTCGTTCGGCGGATGGCACGGCGCATGATGCGCATCTGGCCAATGATGATGGCCTTCTCCTCAACCTCATGCAGCACCTGCTCATCAACGTCTCCGAGGTAGTCGCGCAACGATCCATCCCACAGCTCATGGGCTACCTCGATTGGCACGCCCAAGAAGTTCTCGACGAGGCTCGCATCGGTCTCCCCGAAGCCAACATAGGCGTTGTACATGGAGGCAAGCTCAAAGATGGGATGCCCATGGCAAAGGGTGTCCATGTCGATGAGCAGGCATTCGCCCTGTTGCACCATGACGTTCTTAATATGGAAGTCACCGTGGATGAGGTGTTTGGTCTCGGGAAGGCTCGACACCAGGCTGCAGAGCTTAGATGACAGCTCCTTGGGCAGGTAGTCAACGAGAAACTCTGCCCAACCCAGCACGACCGCACGCTCGCTCGGGATCTCGCTGTCTTGAACCTCCGTGGCATGAATGAGCTTGAGAAGATCCGCAGACATGTGGGCAACCTCGCCAACGCTCATCTTTCCCTCGATAAGGAGCTCAGCGAGCGACTGCGAACCCAGAAGCTCGAAGACCGATCCATAGCTGTCCCCCACGCGCACCACGTCATAGGGAATGGCCGTCGGTAAGCCCTGGACGAAGGCAGTGCGAGCCAGGTCGCGCTCATGCTTAATCTCGGGAAGTGCGTCGGGATTGCGGTAGACCTTGACGACGGTCTCGGGATCGATGCGGTACACCATACCGTTCGCGCCTTTTCCGATACACTCGCAGCCATCGACCGAGATGCGACGATAGGCCCTGGTGACCTCAAACAACTCCGTGAAGCCCGTCATATCGAGCACCTCATAGATCGTCGACGAGGCGTTGCGCAAAACGACGTTTGGATGTTCCTTCCCGAGCCGCAAGATAACGCGCAGGCCGGCACTTGAGATGTACTCAAGGTCATCAAGGTCAACGACGACGCGCGCGGAGGGGTTGTCGTTGCAGCATGCAACAATCTCATCCTCGACATCAGGGGCGTTCATCGAATCGATACGGCCATGCAGATAGAACGTCAGGCAGTCATCCGATAGCTGCCAGCGAACGCTCTCCATTTAGTCCACCCCCTTGAAGATAAGCTTGAAGAGGTGCGTATACTCACGCCAGGCCGCGCTCTCCGAAAGGGTCGAGACGGCTTCACCCACCGCCTGGTAATACCAGGCTTGGCGCTCGGGATTGCTTTCGTGAAAGAAGCGCCACATGTCATCTCCCGACTGCTCGTGAAGACGGGCGAAGGAGCGCATGTTGGAAAGCTTATCGGAGAGCCACAGTATGAAGACGTCACGATCATCGCAAGCGCGCAGGTCCTCAAGCGACTCGATCTTTCGACGCTCCCAGCTCTGCTGCGGCGACTCGTCGGGATAGGATTTTTCGGTCTCATAGGCAACCAGCGTTGCAACGCGATCGCCAAACTCCTCCCTCAACTCCTCGAGCGTACAATCGGTATCTTCCACCACGTCATGGAGCAAGGCTGCACACAGCACGTCTTCATCGACCGTCATCGTTGCCGCAATGGAAGCCACTTCAAAGGGATGCAAGATGTAGGGAGCATTGGAGCGTTTACGAATCATTCCCTTATGGGCATCAAGCGCATAGCGCGCGGCCTTATCGAACTTGTCCATCACTGCTACCTTTCCGGCCAGAGCCCCTCAATGGTCACCATGGCTTTCCACCATAAGAGATTATACGGTCAGTATGCCCAAAAGGACGCGCAGACAAACTCCCGAGCCAGCCAACGTCACCCATCACAGGGCCATCACCTCCCTTGCGCATGAGGGAAGCCTGCGCGACAATGCGCAAGCAGCCCATAGCGAGAAATGCCTGGAGGAGTTCATGCTCAACGTTGTCTTGGTAGAGCCCGAGATACCCGCCAACACCGGCAACATAGGACGTACCTGCGTGCTTACCGGTACGCGCCTGCACCTCGTGGGCCCACTTTCCTTCTCGCTCGACGATGAGGCCGTACGACGTGCCGGCCTTGGCTACTGGGCCAGCCTCGACGTGCGGGTCTACGACTCTTGGAGCGCGTTCGTGGAGCAGAACGGGCTTGCCGACACCGATGGCAAACTCGCGTCGACAACGCATCTGCTCACCAAATCAGGCAGACGCATCTACAGCGACGCGACCTACTCCGACGGCGACTGGCTCGTCTTTGGAAAGGAGAGCTCGGGGCTCCCCCAGGGCTTGCTCGAAGCCAACGAAGGCCTCTGTGAGCGCATCCCCATGCTTGGTGACGACGTGCTCGTTAACGCAGAGGGCTGGCACACGCGCTTTGGAGAGAATCACCCCGAGCTCAAACGGGACATCTGCGGCAACTTCGTGGATGAGCGAGCAGGCACCATCGCATCGCTCAACCTCTCAAACGCCGTTGCCATCGTGCTGTTCGAAGCACTCAGGCAGCAGGGCTTCGGAGCCTGCCACTAACTTGCGGGCTCACCGCTACTTGCGGTCACCCGACCACTCGACATAGGCATCGCTATAGCCCGCAAAGTGGGCGTTCGAAAGAACGCTCTCAGCTTCCTCATCGCTTAAGGCGCATCCCAGACAGACGAGGTAAACGTTCTCGTCTCCCAAGCCGGTCCATTCCGGCGCATAGAAGACCTCTGCCGCAAAGCCCTGCTGGCGTGCCTGGTTTGAGACCGTCAGCGCTTCGGAGAGCTTCTTTGAGGAATAGGACCACACGCCACAGAAGTTATCCCTACGAAGCGAAAGACCATTGACGTCATCGTCATCGGCCACAAGCTCAATCCAGCCCATGAGCTTGGTTGAGGAGAGGTTCACGAAATGCGTGCAGGCAAGGTCGGCCTTCGAGCTGTCCGCCTTCAGCGCAATCGTGTTTCCGTTCTTGTCGACATAGGGGATGTGCAGCACCGCCGGGCGCACCTGCCCCTCGAACATGACGTCGCCAAGTTCCCAGATCTCTTCCTTCACCTCGCGGTCGAGGTCGGCGTTCCTATCCCAGGCAACATCGGCCAGCTCGACATCCTTGCCAGCGTTGGAATAGAGCAAGGTTATGCGCTGCTGCTTCTCGTCAACGTTCCACTTGACGCCCTTGGCAGCCCACTCGCCCGGAAGGCGCACCCTGACGCAAACCGATCCCAAGATCTCGTCGTCAAGGTTGCCCTTCTTCTCTTCTTCCTCCTCCGTGGGAACATGCGAGGCGACCGCCTTGGAGCGGCGGCCATTGGAGTTGAAGACCGCATCGACCTCATCGACAAGCTCCTCATATTGCTCAAGGGTCGTCTGCTCGCGATTGTCCGGAACAAACACGCAGGAAGAGCCATCAGGGAAGTCGAGCTTGATCTTGCCGAGGTCAGAGGAGATCGAGCCCTCAATGGTGTCGTCCATGTCGATGTCTTGGCCGTTCAGCAAATAGCCAAAGCGCTGGGCACTCGTCACCTCGGAGCCCACAACCCACGTAAGGTAGCAGCGGGTCTTTGTGGGAAACTCCAGGCAGAAGTTTGAGTTCTCCTTCGAGGTGCTCGCCGAACGCCAAGTAGTCCCCACGAGGTCATCGGGGGTGAAGTTGACGCTTGCCGCGGCAGCCGATGAGGTCTCTGGAGCGGGGGCAGAAGACCCGCATGCCGACAAGGCAGGAAGCGAAATCGTAAGCAGAAGCGCGCCAGTAAGGGTAAGACAGGAAAGCCTTCTCATCGATCCTCCTATGAGGGACAGATTAATCCCCTGTAGTCTAGCACGCAGCATCTTACGTGCGTGGCTTCATCAGGAAAGCCCGCCTGCCGCCCGGCTCGGCCCCCGAGGGGCGTGACGTCCTGCGTGAACTCTGCGCCAAGGGCGTTCGTCACTTAAGGCGCGGCAGCTGCGGGACTCGCTCGCTTCGCTCGCTCAGACAAGTCCTCGCTCCCGCCGCGCCTGCGCTCCTCACTGTCGCAGAATGTTCGCGCAGGGCGTCCCGCCCCTCGGGGGCCGAGCCGGGCGGCAGGCGGGCTTTAGTCGCATAGTTGCGCACTCCCCTATTTGAAAATGAACTAAACTGTTGCGCTGTGTCATGTTTCAACGCAGCAAGAGCGCGGCCTCAAGCCGCCCTCATAGGAGAGACTCATGTTGAGCATCCCCCTTTACACCGGAGAGCTACTCCTCGCCCTCATCTGGATCATCGTGCGCCTCATTTTGGCGATACACCGCCAAAGCTTCGACCCACAGCGCGAGCTGCTCATGCTGCTGATGCTCATCAATCTTGCCTTTATCATTCGCTTTCTCTTCTTCCCGCTCATCGCGGTTGACGGCGAGCTCCCGCCCTTCGAGTTCGACATCACGAACCTGCCACCCATAACCTTTGACTTCTCCCCCTTGATGGGAGTCGCAGAGGCGGCAACCACAACAGATTTGCAGTCGGTGGAGATTAGCAAGATGGCACTGTTCATCCCCACGGGCATCATCTTGCCCATCCTCTACCCACAGCTCAACAACCTCTTCAGGGTAGCCTTGGCGGGAGCGAACTTCTCCCTGCTCATTGCCATGATTCAGCTTCCGCTCGGACTCGACTGCGACGTCTTCACCATCATCCAGAACACACTGGGCGTCAGCTTGGGATACGGCCTTTACGCTCTGGCACACAGCCGTCACAAATAAGGGCGAGGCATCGCAGAAACAGGAAGAGGGGTCGCTAGTCGTTCCCGTCCTTCTCGAAGACCATGTTCTCAAAGCGGTTGGCAACGAACTCGTCGCTATAGTTCTCGTCCACCCACCGCTCGAAGGCACCATGCGGCGGAACGCCGTTTTCGCGGGCAACGACGCGCCCAAAGCATGCGAGGGTCATGAAGATGTCAAAGGCCATATAGACGGCGATGAAGGACACGAAGGTCACCTGCCTGCGGCGTGTGGGAACACCGATGCGATAGAGCATCTCGGGCATGACCCCCTTTGCCCAGCACAGGCCAAGCAAGCCCCAGAAGAAGAGGAAAGGCCAGGCAACCCACTTGCTGATGCAACCGGGAACATGGCTATAATCCCAGCTCGTTGCCCCCATGAGCGTTTCCATCGACCAACCGGTAAACTGCTCGAGCATGCCCCCGACGATCATGGAGACGATGATGACTTGCCACCAGGCGGCCGAGCGCCTTCGCATCTCGAAGCAGATGAGCGTGAGCAAAACCGACCCGAATCCGTAGAGCGGGCTAAAGGGTCCCCACACCAGGCCACAGCGACTCTCGGTAAGCCCCGCGGTGATGAACATCCATACCTGCTCGATCACCAGCCCAATGAAGCTCCCCGAGACGAAGATGACAACGATCTGGTACCAGGTGATGGTCATGGTATCGAGAAAGCAATCGACCTTCTCGTGATGACGGCTGCAATTGGCCCGATAGCGCTCAACAAGGCCGGCGCGGTCTTGGACGATCGGTTCGACGATGCGCCACACCCACACGGCAAGCAAGAGAAACAGGAAGAGACTTCCTAAGGGAAACAGCATGTCAAGACCCCCACACACAGCAAGTAGCAGCAAGGCGAGCCGGTTGGCCCGCGACCCTTTGCCATTAATGCGTATGGGCCCCAGCGGGTCAAGGAGAAAGAGCGATTGTTCAAGAGAAGTACCATTTCTGCCCATCCCCTAACCACACAAGGCGGAGGGGATGCAAACAGATACAAAAAAACAGGCCCCGAAGGGCCTGCGAACAGTTGGTAGCCCGTACCAGATTCGAACTGGTGATCTTCGCCTTGGGTGTGTCGCACGGCAGGCGGTCATCACCCAGGCGTATAATTGCAGCCTTAAACCTCAAGAACGGAAGTCAGAATGGCAAACGCACAAAAGCCATGGCTCACGCCAGCCCAACAAGTACAGCAGCTCAAGGACAAAGGGGTCAGGTTCAACCTCATGTCAGAGGCTGATGCCGAGGCATATCTACGCGAAAACAACAACTACTTCAGAATCAGATCCTATCGCGTTGGCTTCCCAAAGCACATTGGCGGGGTGAATGATGGCAAGTATACGAACCTCGACTTCGCGATGCTCGTAGACCTCGCCATCATAGACATGCACCTGCGAAATGAGCTGCTGCCCATGACGCTCGACATAGAGCACTTCTGCAAGATACGCCTCCTCAACGCGATGGAGGCCCACCACGAGGACGGATATCAGGTCGTCAGGGACTTCTTGGCGTCCAAGGATTACGTCTACCAGAACGGTAGCCCTCAGAACCACATCCTAGATGAGATTAAGCGTGGCCTCACGAGCCCGTACACTCACGGACTCATCCAGAGGCATCCCACGGGAGACTGGCCCGCATGGGAGTTCCTAGAGGTGATTCCTTTCGGTAGGTTCATAGAGTTCTGGCGCTTCTGCGCAGACCGTTACTCCGACAGGGCCATGCGAGAGGACTACTACATGCTTCATGACGTCAAGGGATTACGGAACGGCTGCGCTCATAACAACTGCATCATCAACGACATGGGTGCGGGAACACCGCGGCATCGGGCGAATAACCACGTCGCCCAAGGGCTTGGAGCCATAGGCATCGGTCAGGCCATGAGGAGGACGAAACTCAGCAACGAGAGGTTCATCCAAATCGCCACGACACTCTACATGCATCAAAGGGTTGCTTCATCGGGCGTGAAGGCGAAACGGGGAAAGCGCCTCAGGGAAGTTGTCCAGAGGATGAATCGCAACAGGGGCTACTACACCCAACTCGTAGGCCCAGCAAATAGTGGGCTGTTGTTCATGACCAAGATGATCGACGGCTGGTACCCCGACCCCGTGGCGTAACGGTATATCGTCAATCATGAAAGATGGTCGGGGACTACCGTCCACACCGGTTTCAACTGCGTCGGAAATGGATAACGCGTCAATTTCTTGACTTTGGCGTCAGGAATGGGAACATATACCCACTGTGAAAAACGGTTCGCCGTTTTAAAGAGGGGTTCCTCCTTCGGGAGCGAACGCCTCTATTTTTATGCGCCGATACCGATATGTCCGATCTTCCGCTATCTCCTCCAGCCTCCTGGCTGTCACCTCGAACCACCGCACAGTTTCCGGGCCATCCCGCGGTTTGTCCAGTACGCGTAGTGCCACAGCTCGGAAAAGATCGGTTTCGCTCCATACGAAAACAGACCAGAGATAAATCCCTGGCCTGCGAACAGTTGGTAGCCCGTACCAGATTCGAACTGGTGATCTTCGCCTTGAGAGGGCGATGTCCTAAACCGCTAGACGAACGGGCCAAATATGTGG
>CAJOKK010000017.1 GCA_905235165.1 uncultured Atopobiaceae bacterium
TCACCCCCAAGCAGGGAGCTTCCGTCCGTGGTGATGAGGTCACAATCCACCAGCTGGTCGAGCACGGGGTTTGTCGTTGGGTCAATCCAAACCTCCTTGCCATCACGACCGATACCGATAGTGAGACGGCCGCCCTCATAGTGCCTGATTTGCGGATGCACGCTATCACCGTAGGTCTGCCAAGCGGTGTCAAGGTGGCAGCAGAAGCCGAGGGTCGGAAGGTCTTCGCAACCCTCGCTTGCCGGCCAGTGGGCCGTGACGTAGGCATGCTCATCAACCTGCACGTCCTCGGCACCCAACTCCTCAAGGTCAGCGGAAACGACGCGGGCAATATCGAACTGCTCGGGTGTCGAGGGCACCTGCTCAGCCCTCAGCGGGTCCGACTGCGAAGGAATCTCGCAATACCTGATAAAGCGGTCGACCACGTCGCTCATGCCTCTGTCCCCTCTCGGTAGGTATACAGAAAAGGGGTCGCCCGAAGGCGACCCCCACAAGTCAATCAAAGCGAGTGCTTACTCAGCGCTCTCCTCAGCCGTAGCCTCGGTGGCCTCAACGGCCTCCTCGACAGCCTCGACGGTCTCCTCAGCCTCAACGGCCTCGCCCTCGGGGGTGTCCATCGGCTTGACCTCGACCTCGATGCCCAGGGTCTCGGCAGCAGCCTTCATGGACAGGGAGATACGACGACGGTCGAGGTCGATCTCCATGACCTTGACGCGGACGACGTCGCCCACAGCGCAGACCTGCGCGGGAGCGTCGACGTGCTGGCGGGCCATCTCGGAGATGTGCACCAGGCCCTCAACGCCATCGCCGAGGTCGACGAAGGCACCGAAGGTGACGAGCTTGGTGACGGTACCCTCGACGATGGCGTCAACGGGGTACTTCTTGACGAGCGAACGCCAAGGATCCTCGGTGGTCTGCTTGAGACCGAGGGAGATGCGCTCGCGGTTGAGATCGACGTCGAGCACCTGAACCTCGACCTCCTGGCCGACCTTGACGACCTCGGAGGGGTGGTTGACGTGGTTCCAGGAGAGCTCGGAGATGTGGATCAGGCCGTCGATGCCGCCCAGGTCCACGAAGGCACCGAAGTCCACGATGGAGGACACGACGCCCTTGAGGCGCATACCAGGCTGAAGCTGCGAGAGAATCTCGGAGCGCTCGGCCTTGCGGGCCTCCTCGAGCACGACGCGACGGGAGAGGACGACGTTGTTGCGGTTGCGGTCCATCTCGATGACGCGGGCCTCGATGCGGGTGCCCATGTATGCGGAGAGATCCTTGACGCGACGAAGGTCGACGAGGGAAGCGGGGAGGAAGCCACGGAGGCCGATGTCGAGGATAAGACCACCCTTGACGACCTCGATAACCTCACCCTCAACGTTCTCGCCAGCGTTGAACTTCTCCTCAACGCGGTTCCAGGCACGCTCGTACTCAGCACGCTTCTTGGAGAGAATCAGGCGACCCTCCTTGTCCTCCTTCTGGAGAACCAGAGCCTCGATCTCGTCCTGCAGGTTCACGATCTCGGTCGGATCGATGTCCTTGCGGATGGAGAGCTCGCGGGAGGGAATGACACCCTCAGACTTGAAGCCGATGTCAAGCAGGACCTCATCATGCTCGATCTTGACGACGGTGCCCGTCACCAGGTCGCCCTCATCGAAAGCCGTGATCGTGCCGTCGATGAGCTGGTTCATCTCCTCATCTGAAACGTCATCCAGAGAGAAGATGGACGAGTTCTGAATCTCACTCAAAGGTGGACCCCTTTCGAAAACGGGGCCCCGATCAAACATGATCGCTGCCTGGAGCGCTCGGCGCAGAGCCTTGTCGCGGTTGGAAACTTACATGCTTTTCGGGGGCCGACAGATACATTACATGAGCCCTCTGCCCATGCGTTGATAACAATAGCTGTTTTTTCCTTGCTTTTCTAGAAATTTTTGGGAACCCCACAAGGCTCCTCCGCAGGTACAACACAAAACCAGCAAGGGGCGAATACAAGACCGCTTGCGAGATGGCACGCCCGCCACGCGAAGGCTCAGCCCTCTCACGCGCTATTCTGAGTCTGTATGCTGACACATCGCCGGTAGGAAGGACACCATGAACAAACGCGTATTTGTCATCGTTCTCGACAGCTTTGGCATCGGAGAAGAGCCCGATGCGGCTGCCTGGGGTGACGAAGGCTCGAACACGCTCTGTGCATGCGCCACGAGCTCGTTCTTCGACATTCCCAATCTTACCCAACTTGGCCTCTGCAACATTGAGGGCGCACTTGACTCGGTGTACGAGAACGACCTTGCCCCGCACCCCTCTCCCACCGGCGCCTTCGCCCGCATGCAGGAGGAGAGCCAGGGCAAGGACAGCACCGTCGGCCACTGGGAGATGGCGGGCGTCATCTCGCCGCGCCCCTTCCCCACCTATCCCGAGGGCTTCCCTCCCGAGGTCATCGAGCCCTTTGAGGAGGCTTGTGGGCGCAAGGTCATCTGCAACCTCCCCTACTCGGGCACCGACGTCATCCGTGACTACGGCAAGGAGCAGGTTGAGACGGGGGCGCTAATCGTCTACACCTCCGGCGACAGCGTCTTCCAGATTGCCGCGCATGAGGACGTCGTGCCTCCCGAGCAGCTCTACGAGTACTGCCGCATCGCCCGCGCGCAGCTCAAGGGCGACCATGCCGTTGGCCGCGTCATCGCGCGCCCCTTCGAGGGCGAGTGGCCCTTCACGCGCACGAGCCGTCGTCACGACTTCTCGCTCGAGCCCACGGGCACCACCATGCTCGACGCCCTCAAGGAGCAGGGCTTCGACGTGCTCAGCGTGGGCAAGATCTACGACCTCTTTGCCGGTCGCGGCACGACCGACCACATTCTCACGTCCAACAACGCCGACGGTATCGAGAAGACCCTCGCCTGGATGGACCGCGACTTCAACGGCCTGTGCTACACCAACCTGGTCGACACCGACATGATCTACGGCCATCGCAACGACGTGGACGGCTATGCCAAGGCCATCAGCTACTTCGACGCCAAGCTGCCCGAGCTTCTCGCCAAGCTGCGCGACGACGACCTGCTGATGATCACGGCTGACCACGGCTGCGACCCGGTTACCCCCTCGACCGACCACAGCCGCGAGTATGTGCCCTGGCTCATCGCCGGACCCAAGGTGAAGGCCGGCGCCGACCTCGCGACCCTTCCCACCTTTGCCGACATCAGCGCGACCATCCTCGACTACCTGGGCGCCAAGCCGCTCAGCGTGGGAACCAGCAGGCTCAGCCAGATCATCCAGTAAGTAAGCAACGACAGGCCACAAGGCCTTCGCTTGCGAGCAGCAGTCGAAAGGAGCATGTATGTCAACACCCCATATCGAAGCCGAGAAGGGCCAGATTGCTCGCACCGTCCTGATGCCGGGCGACCCCCTGCGTGCCAAGTACGTTGCCGAGACCTATCTCGAGAACCCCGTGCAGTTCAACTCGATTCGCAATATGTTCGGCTTCACCGGCACCTACAAGGGCCACGAGGTTTCCGTCATGGGCTCCGGCATGGGCATGCCCTCCATCGCCATCTACAGCTACGAGCTCTACCACTTCTATGACGTTGACACCATCATCCGCATCGGCACCGCTGGTGGCCTCGGCGCCGGCGTGAAGCTGCGCGACGTCGTCATCGCCCAGGGCGCCTGCACCAACTCGAACTTTGCCCACCAGTACGGCATGCCGGGCACCATCGCCCCCATCGGCGACTTCAAGCTGATCCAGGCCGCCGTGGCCGCCGCCGAGAAGCTCGGCGTCTCCTATCGCGTGGGCAACCTGCTCTCCAGCGACACCTTCTATGGCCCGATGGAACAGCTGGAGTCCTGGACCAAGATGGGCGTTCTGGCCACCGAGATGGAGGCAGCGGCGCTCTATCTCAACGCCATGGCCGCAAACAAGCGCGCCCTCGGCATCATGACCATCTCTGACCTACCGCTCACGGGAGAGAGCCTGCCCGCCAGCGATAGGCAGACGAGCTTTACAGAGATGATGGAGATAGCCCTCGAAACGGCAATATCATCATAGCTCGTATGCCCTAGAGGCATAAGATGGGTGCGCATTACACTCGGTTCGTTGCGAGCGACGCTCGCTCAAGAGTGTTGGGGGACACAAGCCCCGGCACACAAGGAATGAGGAGGAGTTGCACATGATCAACAAGAACATCACGCGTCGCGGCTTTGCCGGCGCCCTGGGCCTCGGTGCCATGGCGGCACTCGCCGGCTGCGGCGGCTCGGGCGGCGAGACGGCTGTCGACGAAGAGCTCAAGGCCACGATGGTCACCGATACCGGCGGCATTCACGACCAGTCCTTCAACCAGCTCGCCTGGGCCGGTCTTGAGCAGCTCGAGGCTGAGGGTGACTGGAAGGTCGGCTACCTAGAGTCCCATCAGGAGTCTGACTACGTTACCAACCTCGACAAGGCCGTCGACGACGGTTGCCGCATCATTTGGGGCATCGGCTTTGCCATGGGCGAGGCAATCAACAACGTGGCCGAGCAGAACCCCGACTGCCAGTTCGCCATCATCGACTCCACCAACGACAGGGACCTGCCGAACCTCATCGGCGTCGTCTTCAGGGCCCAGGAGCCCTCGTTCGTGGTTGGCTACATTGCCGCCAACATGAGCTCGAGCGGCAAGGTCGGCTTCGTCGGCGGCATGAAGTCCGAGCTCATCGACCAGTTTGAGTACGGCTACTACGCTGGCATCGAGTATGCCAACAAGAAGAAGGGCCTCAAGGTCACCTACCAGGGCCAGTACGCAGAGTCCTTCACCGACTCCGCCAAGGGCAAGTCCATCGCCCAGAAGATGATCCAGGACGGCTGCGACGTCCTGTTCCACGCCGCTGGCGGCACGGGCGTCGGCATGCTTGACGCCTGCAAGGAGGCCGGCGTCAAGAGTATCGGCGTCGACCAGGACCAGTCGCTCGTCCGCACCGACGACAAGTCCATCATCACCTCCGCCCTCAAGCGCGTTGATACGGCCGTCGTGAACGTCTCGCACGGCGTCGTCGACGGAACCATCGACAGCGGCAGCAACGTCGCGATGGGCGCCACCGAGGGTGCCGTTGGCATTCCCGATAACATCATCCACGACGGCGAGACCGAGCCGAGGCTTCCGGACGCTCTCTACGACGAGGCTCTTGATCTGTTCGAGCAGATCAAGGACGGCACCATCGTGGTTCCGGACAACCAGGAGAAGTTCAACGAGTTTGTGAAGACGATCTAAGTCCAAGCGAACTGAGGCACTGCCTTGAAACAGGCGACCGGCATAACGTGCCGGTCGCCTTGTTGTTGAGGCGCACAAACCCCGGCTTGTTGCCGCGAGCAGAAAAAGTGGCCATCTAGCGCGTCAATCCCCAAGGCGTCACGTATTATTTTGTCCAGCGAAACCATAAAAGGAGGTGGCTCGTGGAAGTTAGTCCGGAGTATGCGGTGCAAATGCACGGCATCCTAAAGACCTTTGGCACGTTCACGGCCCTCGACTACGTAGACCTCGATGTCAAGAAGCAGACGGTCCACGCAATCCTGGGAGAGAATGGAGCGGGCAAGACGACGCTCATGAACGTCCTGTACGGTCTCTATCAGGCAGAGGGCGGCGATATTTACCTGAATGGCAAAAAGGCGACTATTGCCACGCCCACCGATGCCATCAAGCACGGCATCGGCATGGTCCATCAGCACTTCATGCTGGTAGAGAACTTCACCGTAACCGAAAACATCATCTTGGGCGATGAGGTATGCGGCACGGCCGGTATTCTCGACATGAACAAGGCACGCAAAGACGTTCTTGACCTCGTGAGCGAGTACGGCTTTGAGGTCGACCCCGATGCCAAGATCCAGGACATCACCGTCGGCATGCAGCAGCGCGTTGAGATTCTCAAGGCCCTCTATCGCGGTGCCGAGATCCTCATCCTCGACGAGCCCACCGCCGTACTCACCCCGCAAGAGATCGACAAGCTGATCGAGATCATGCACAACCTGATCGAGCGCGGCAAGACGATCATCATCATCACCCACAAGCTGCGCGAGATCATGCAGTCTGCCGACGAGTGCTCCATCATCCGTCGCGGCGTCTACATGGGCACCGTCAACGTCAAGGAGACGAGCGAGACCGAGCTCGCGTCCCTGATGGTCGGACGCAGCGTCAACCTTACCGTCGACAAGACTCCCGCCAAGCCCGGTGACGTCGTTCTCTCCATCAAGGACCTCTCCGTGAAGGACGAGCGTGAGATCGAGCAGGTACGCGGCCTCAACCTCGAGGTGCGCGCCGGAGAGATCGTGGGCATCGCAGGCATCGACGGCAATGGCCAGCAGGAGCTTGTTGACGCCATCACCAATCTCGTACCCTCCGAGCGCGGCACCATTACCATCAAGGGAACCGAGATCCAGAACACCTCGCCAAAGACGGCGAGGCTTGCCGGCGTCTCGACCATTCCCTCCGACCGCCAGCGCTGGGGCCTGGTCCTGCCCTTCACCGTAAGCGAGAACATGGTTCTGGAGCGGCACGAGACCGACGAGTTCGGCAAGGGCTGGCAGCTCGACTACAGCAAGATGGATGAGTTCACCAACGACCTCATCGAGCGCTACGACATCCGTCCCAAGGACTGCGCGAACAATCGCATGAGCGGCCTTTCGGGCGGCAACCAGCAGAAGACGATCATCGCTCGCATGATCGCGGCCAACCCCGACCTGCTCATTGCCTTCCAGCCAACCCGAGGCCTCGATGTCGGCGCTATCGACTTCATGCATCGCGAGCTGATTGCCGCCCGCGATCGCGGAACCGCCATCCTGCTCATCTCCTTCGAGCTCGATGAGGTCATGGACGTATCCGACACCATCGCGGTCATCTACCACGGCGAAATCGTCAAAACCTTCAAGCAGGGAACCGTGGACGAGAACCAACTTGGTCTTCTCATGGCAGGAGGTGAGGCAAAGTGAGCAAGCTCGAACAATTCCTTCGCAGCCGTCTCGCAGCGGCCATCGCTGCGGTTCTTGCAGGCTTGATCGTCTCGGGAATCGTGCTCGCAGCCGCTGGCTTCAATCCCTTTGAGGCCTTCTCCGTCCTCATGCAGGGCGCATTTGGCCGACCCAAGTACATTGCCAACGTCATCATCAAGGCAACCCCCATCCTCTTGACAGGCGTCGCGGTCTCCTTTGCCTTCAAGACCGGCCTCTTCAACATTGGCGCCGAGGGACAGTACATCCTCGGAACGGTCTTTGCGGCACTCGTGGGCATCACCTGCAACCTGCCCATGGTATTTGAGATCCCGCTTGTCATTCTTGCCGGCACCCTCGGCGGAGCGACGCTCGGTGCCTTCATCGGATGGCTGAAGGCAAAGTTCGGCGTGCATGAGGTCATCACCTCGATCATGTGCAACTGGATTGCCTTCTACCTCTGCAACTTCATCGTCATGTCAGACGCCTTCCACAAGCCCAACTCGTCGAGCGCCGTGATCACCAACCCCTCGTGTTGGACGGTCCTTCTTCCCGAGTGGAAGAAGTCGAAGGAGGGCATGGCCGCCCTGTCGAACATTCCCTGGCTGAAGGAGATGCTGCTTAAGACCGACCTCAACATCGGCATCATCGTTGCCATCATCGTTGCCATCGTCATCAGCATCGTCCTCAACCGCTCCAAGCTCGGCTACGAGCTTCGCGCCGTAGGCTTCAACAACGACGCCTCGAAGTTTGCGGGAATCCCCGTGAAGCGCAACATCATCCTCTCCATGCTCATTTCTGGCGGCATCTGCGGCCTCGCTGGCGCCCTCAACATCACGGGCATCTCGCCGCACACCGTCACCCTGCTTGCGGCCATGGAGAACTACGGCTTCAACGGACTTTCCGTGGCCTTCATTGCAGGATGCTCCCCGCTTGGCTGCATCCCCTCGTCCATCCTCTTTGCATCCCTTCTCTACGGCGGCATGAGCGTCCAGCAGATGCTTGGTGCCCCCTCCGAGATCATCAGCATCGTCATCGGCACCATCGTGTTCTTCACTGCGCTTCCGGGCATTACCCCCAAGCTGGCAGACCTCGTTGCCAAGAAGAACAAGCCGCAAGGTCCTCCGACCGTCAGCAAGGACGGCACCCCACTTCCGACCGCAGAGAAGGAGGCGTAAGTGCCATGATCAACAACCTCATCCTCTTAGTTGGCATCACCCTTATGTATTCCACCCCCCTCGTGTTCGGTGCCTTGGGCGGCGTTGTTTCTGAACGCTCCGGCGTCGTCAACATCGGCATCGAGGGCATGATGGTCGTCGGCGCCTTGGCAGGTGCCGCAGGAAGCTATTACTCGGGTAACCCCTGGGTTGGCTTTCTCGCTGCCGGCATCTGCGGTGCGCTCATCGCGCTTCCGCATGCCATTGCCTCCATCAGCTTTGCGGCCGACCAGACCATCTCGGGCGTAGCCATCAACATGCTTGCCCCCGGCATCGCCCTCTTTGCCTGCCGCGCCCTCTTTGATGGCGCAGCGATGACTCCCGTCGTTCCCAAGCTTCCCAAGATCTTTGGTGAGAACGCCTTGGTGGGCACCCCCTTCGCCAGCCTCAACGTCAACGTCTCGACCGTCATCGCACTCGCGCTCACCGTCCTCATTTGGTTCGTTCTCTACAAGACCAAGTGGGGCCTGCGCGTGCGTGCCGTGGGCGAGCATCCCGCAGCCGCTGACACGCTTGGCGTCAACGTCTACGGCGTGCGCTACGTCTGCGTGCTGGTTTCCGGCATGCTGGCTGGCTTTGGTGGCGCGTCCATGTCGATTGCCATCATGTCGCAGTTCACGCAGACGGCCATCTCCGGCCACGGCTTCATCGCAATGGCCGCCGTCATCTTTGGCAAGTGGACACCGGTTGGCGCCTACCTGGCCTGCCTCGTCTTTGGCTTCACACAGGCGCTCGTCGTCGTGCTCGGTGGCGGCAACTTCGCCATCCCGAGCTCCATTCTCTCCATGCTGCCCTACATCATCACCATCATCGTGCTCGTTCTGTTCGTGGGTCGCTCCGTTGCGCCCAAGGCAAACGGCACTCCCTACATCAAGGGTAGCCGCTAAGATCTAAGGCCCCATGCACTGCAGACGGCCGCCGCACTCAGCTCGTGTGCGGTGGCCGTCTTTTTACTGCCGAGGGAGCAGGGCGGCTCACTACGGGCAGACCTTATCCCTCTCGCCGAAAGCGAAGGGCCCCACCCGATGGGGACCCACACCAACAGACGTAAACTATTCCTTTGACCTTGAAAATATGGGAGGACTCATGGACGACATCGAGCTCGTAAAACTCGCCGACAAGGCTCGCGAGAACTCATACACCCCTTACTCGCACTTTACGGTTGGCGCTGCGCTCCTTACTCAGGACGGAACGCTCTATACCGGCTGCAACATTGAGAACGCCTCTTACACGCCCAGCAATTGCGCCGAAAGGACCGCCATCTTCAAGGCGGTGTCGGAGGGGCAGCGCTCCTTCTCGGCCATCGCCATCGTCGGTGGACGCGAGGGAGAGCCCGCCCAGGGCTTCTGCGCCCCCTGTGGGGTCTGTCGCCAGGTCATGCACGAGTTCTGCGACCTCGACAGCTTCCGCATCATTCTCGGCACCTCCGATGGCTCAACGCGCGTCTTCACGCTCGGCGAGCTCTTCCCCGAGAGCTTTGGCGCAGACAACATCGCCTAACACCCCTGACCAATCTGCTACGCGGCACCGGAGCCGCACGAAGGACACAACCATGCGCATGTACGACCTCATCAAGCACAAGCGAGACGGACGCGAGCTGAGCGACGAGGAGATTCGCTACTTCGTTCGCGGCTATGCCGACGGCACCGTTCCCGAATACCAGGCCTCGGCGCTTGCCATGGCCATCTTCTACCAGGGCATGAGCTCGCGAGAGACCGCCACGCTCACCATGGAGATGGCTGGCTCGGGTGACATGGTTGACCTCTCCCCCATCGAGGGCATCAAGGTAGACAAGCACTCCACGGGCGGCGTAGGCGACAAGACCTCAATCGCCGTGGTGCCCATCGTGGCATCGTGTGGCGTGCGCGTGGCAAAGATGAGCGGGCGCGGCCTCGGCCATACCGGTGGCACGCTGGACAAGCTCGAGTCCATTCCCGGTTGCTCCGTCGACATCGACGAGGAACGCTTCTTCAAGATCGTCAACGAGGTGGGCTGTGCCATCATCGGCCAGACGGCCAACCTGGTGCCCGCCGACAAGAAGCTCTATGCCCTGCGTGACGTCACCGCAACCGTCGACAGCATCCCCCTCATCGCATCGAGCATCATGAGCAAGAAGATCGCCTCGGGTGCCGACGCCATCGTGCTCGACGTCAAATGCGGCAGTGGCGCCTTCATGAAGAGTGCCGACCAGGCCATCGAGCTCTCGCAGGCCATGGTCGCCATTGGCGAGAAGGTCGGCCGCAGCACGGTCGCGCTCGTCTCTGACATGGACCAGCCCCTTGGTGCCAAGGTGGGCAATGCCCTCGAGGTGATCGAGGCCATCGACGTTCTGCATGAGGATGCTCCCACCGACCTCTTTGAGACCTGCATCGAGCTCGCAGCCAACATGCTCACCCTCGCCAACGCGGGCACGCTCGAGCAGTGCCGCGCGCTCGCACGCGAGAAGGTTGCCTCGGGAGCCGCCTTCGAGAAGCTCTGCGAGATGGTTACCGCCCAGGGTGGCGACAGCTCGGTCCTGCGCGACCCCTCCCGCTTCCAGCAGGCATCCCTCACGCGCGTCGTTCGCGCACCGCGCACGGGATACGTCAGCAAGATGAACACCGAGCTGGTGGGCACGGCAGCGGCTGCCCTCGGAGCAGGCCGCGAGACCCTCGACGCCGCCGTGGACTTCTCCGCAGGCATTGACCTCGCACGCAAGACGGGGGATGCCGTCGAGCAGGGCGAGGCCATAGCGACGCTCTTCTCCTCAAGCGAGGAGCGCCTTGACCAGGGTGAGCGCCTGCTCCTTGAGGCCTATGAGTTTGGCGATGAGCCCGTCGAGAGCCGTCCCCACTTCTTGGCTCGCGTCAGCAAGGACGGCATCGAAAAGCTCGCCTAGCATTCTGAGGGCCGTGACTCGAGCGGCAGGCAGGTCTTCTCAACACTGCCTTGCCGATAAGCCCGAGTCACGGCCTTGTTCGTCTTCTGCCTATACTGTGTGAGAGCGGCATCACACGAGAGAGGGGCAGAGGTGTATCGAATCGTAGCAAGCGACATGGACGGAACCTTCTTGACTGAGGAGCACGTGCTTCCCCAGGAGAACATCGATGCGGTCCTGCGCCTCCGTGAGCTGGGAGTGTTGTTCGTTCCGTCGTCGGGCCGCCAGCTCCCTTCCATCATGAAGACCCTTGAGGCCCTGCCCGATGAGGCGCTTGCCGGCTCCTACGTCATCTCCTACAACGGCGGAACCATCCACCAAGTGGGTTCCCGCGAGCCGCTCTACAGCAATGCCCTCCCCTTTGAGGTCGTTCAGCGTATCTTCGACTGGGGCCTCACGCAAGACGTTGGCTATCACATCTATGCCGTTGACGGCCGCATGTGGGGACATCGCCTTGAGCAGGACGAGGTTGACTACATCAACGGAGCCATGGACTGGGAACCGCTTGAGCAGGGAGACATCGAGTCTCTGCGCGACGTGCCCATTGCCAAGATCCTCTACGCCCATCAGGGGCTTCCCTTTCTGGAGGACCTACGCTCACGCCTGCCCGAAGAGGTCTATGCGGGAACGGACACCACCATCTCGTCTCGTCGCTACCTGGAGTTCAACCCCACGGGCGTCAACAAGGGCACGGGCATCGCGTGGCTGGCAGAACATCTTGGCATAGGCCTCGACGAGGTCATCGGTTGCGGGGATGCCCTCAACGACCTTGAGATGATCCAGGTCGTTGGCTGTGGCGTTGCCGCAGCCAACGCGACCGACGACATCCTGGCCGCCGCCGACTACCGAGCACGCGCCGCCTGCGAGGACGGCGTCATTGCCGAGGTGCTTCGCGAGCTTGTTGAGCCAAGTCGCACGGAGGCCTAAGGCAGCCCTCGCGCCTGAGCACACGGCGGTAAGCAAACTAGCGCTGGAAGGGCCACTCGCCTGCCGCAATCCTGGCAACCGCCTCACCCACGGCCTCGTCTTCGCAGGCTCCGATGTGCCAGCGTGCGGCGGCATGGGCCTCCTCTGACGCACCCTGCACGGCAACGGAGTTGGGCACGTGGCTGAGCATGGAGACGTCGTTGCCGTTGTCGCCAAAGACGACCACCTGGTCGAGACCGATGCCCAGGGCCTCGGCAAGCACGTCAACGGCCGTTCCCTTGTTCGAGCCATGGGGCATGACATTGCCAAAGCCAGGCTGCGGGATGTCGAAGTCAAGCTCGGCAATGGAGGCGCCCAACTCATCAACGAGCACCTGATAGTACTCAGCCGGCAGTGAGCCGAAGAAGAGGTTGGCCTTGATGGGAGCCTCGTCAAAGATGTCATCGCCCGCCTGCTCGCAGATGGCGGCGTAGCTGGGGAAGCACTTCTCCAGATCATCGACGCTGCCTGCAACCATATAGGGCGTGACGCCCTTGAACACGAGCATGCCCGCACCCGAGACCTCGTGCATCCTCTCGGCGAGCCTACGCAAGGCGTCGGTGTTCAGACGTGCCTCGCGGATCTTCTCCCCCTCAAGGAAGACCTCGCTGCCGTTGCTCGCCACGCAGGTTGCGGCGCAACGCGCATCGTCCTCAAAGAAGTGGCGAACCCAGAGGGCATTGCGACCTGTTGCCACACCCACATGAATGCCCGCGTCAAGGGCAGCGTGGAAGGCGTCAATCGTGCGGGCGGGTATCTTCTTGCAGCCGTAGGGCAAGATGGTTCCGTCAATATCAGACAAGATGAGCTTGATGTCGTGCATGGGAAGCCTTTCGAGAGTCGGTATGCCCCCGTGATTCTACCCTGTTGCCCCTCAAACTGTTTTCGTGTTCGGCCCCGCCATCAACACGACCGCTTGCGCAGCTTGTGAGAGAATGGGGCAATATTGCTTTCTCGAGAGGAGCCCTACATGCCCAAGATCAGCACCATCCTCATCGGAGGTGGTCCCTGCTCAGGAAAGACGACGGGTCTCGAGTGGCTGAAGAAGGGCCTCGAGGTTCGCGGCTATCAGCTCATGTTTGTTCCCGAAGCGGCAACCGAGCTCATCAACGGCGGTGTCGCGCCTTGGACCTGCCGCAGCTATGACGACTTCCAGCGTGCCGTCTTTGAGATGCAGCTTGGCAAGGAGGCAGCCTTCGTGCATGCCGCCGAGAAGATGGATGCCGAGCACATCGTCATCATCTTTGACCGTGGCGTCATGGACCACGCCGCCTATATGACCCCCGAGGGCTTCCAGCAGCTCCTTGAGGACTACCACACCACGAGAGAAGAGCTCTTTGCCCACTATGACATCGTCTTTCACCTGGTGAGTACCGCCAAGGGACTAGAGAAGATGTACACCCTGGAGAACAACTCGGCGCGCTCCGAGACCCCCGAGCAAGCCGTCGACGTTGACGACCGCCTGATTACGGCATGGAAGGACCACCCTAACTTCACGCTCATCAACAACACCGAGATCTTCGCAGACAAGATGGGCACACTCATGCGCGAGGTTCTCTCCTTCCTCGGCGAGCCGGACATTCCCAAGGATGCCACCGTTTGGGATGCATCACTGTAGGTAAGGCCAGCCCGAAAGGAAGCCCATGACCAAGATCTTCGCCAGCGACTTTGACGGGACCCTGCACTTCTGGGACTGCGAGGAGGACTTCATCGTCAGCCCTGCCGACACCCAGGCAATCCTCGACTTTCAGGAGCAGGGTGGCCTCTTTGGCGTCTGCACGGGACGCCCGCTCCATGGCCTCACCAAGCAGATCGACGAGGCACCTGGCCTTGGCTTCTCCTTTGACTTCTAC
The DNA here is from genome assembly GCA_905235165.1 of uncultured Atopobiaceae bacterium. Lineage (GTDB taxonomy): Bacteria > Actinomycetota > Coriobacteriia > Coriobacteriales > Atopobiaceae > UBA1367. The sequence goes on from CAJOKK010000017.1 coordinate 13,897, forward strand.
ATCACCCTGAGCGGCGCGGCCATCTTTGACAAAGACCGCCAGCTCATCTGGAACAAGACCATCCCTCGCGAGGCAGTCGAGGAACTTTACCGCGTGTGCACGCCCCTCTCCACCTCCCCCGAGCTCGCCTTCGTCTGCTCGGCAAATGACTGGTGGGCGTTCAAGAGGGATCCCATGTGGCCGCAGGTTCGCGTGGTGAGTTCCTTTGACGAGATCGAGGGACCCTTCTACGGCTACGGCATGGAAAACGACACCCTTGAGATCGCACAGCAGGCCGCCGACATGGTGAACGAGCGCTTTGCCGGCGTCGCGCATGCCTATCTCAACAAGGCCAGCATCGACGTGGTGCCCGACGGCTGCTCAAAGGGCACGGGCCTGGCACACGTTGCCGAGCTTCTTGGCGCCACGCTCACCGGCGGCATCGGCGACTCCTTCAACGACCTGCCGCTCCTCCAGGCAGCTGACGTCTCCTATACCTTCAAAGACGACGCAAGCGCCTCTCTGCACGAACACGCCACCCTCCTGGTTGACAGTGCCGCCGAAGCCCTCGCGGACTTCTCAGGCCGCTGATAAGGCCCCGTGCCCTCCCGTGGCGGAGCGGCCCCCGGAGGCGTCACCCCCTGCCAGGGACCCTCCCCGTGTACCATTTTGTGACAGAACAGGCCCGGAAACGTCACTTTTTGGTAGGGCGTGCCATCGCACGCCCTACCAAAAAGTGACGT
>CAJOKK010000018.1 GCA_905235165.1 uncultured Atopobiaceae bacterium
GAAAAAGCTAAGAGCAACTATGGATGGCTTCGCTCCTTGGAGCCGAGCATGATCTTTAGGCGCTGGAACCAGATTGTTTTTATCGAGATATGCACTCACATCATCACTGGCGATAAACAGACGTCGACCGTCGCTTAAGGTGGGGATATCGCCATTCTTCACATAGCGAGATGCAGAAGGTACGCTAACGCCGAGCGTATCAGCGAATGCCTCAATTGTGTATAAATCCTTGTCCATGCTTACGGTCTTCGTTCCTTTAGAGTAGGTAAAAATTCGCAGTCCCTATTCTATCCCATGAGTAGAGCTTGGTCCAGACCCAATTAACTGGGAATTCTTTGGGGAGACATTCCTGTCATGCGGTCTCTTGTTACACCCAAGACAGGTGCTTGGCTTATGCGTATGTAATGTGAGCAATAGCGTGGCACATCGTCGACGATTCTCCTAGACGTATAGCTTCACTCCAGCATCTGCAAGTGTGCGGCGCAGCTCTAGCTCTCGGCTCCTTCTGCGGGCGTAACGCATCATCGCCACCTGGTCAATCGCGTAGGCCGAGAACATCTCCGCTAGGGCCAGCATACAATCATGGCCGGACACAATTGAGCTTACGAGCTTGTTCGCGACGAGGTCCACAGAGAGCTTCTCGAGCCCCACGGACCAGCTCTCCGGGCCGTGGATATCCTGCCGCTTTCGAAGAGCGCGGCCGAAAGGTTGCGGAGTTGGGTCGCGCCCATCCTAGCTGTGAGCTTGCTGCATCAAGAAGATCTGCGCGTGAGAAGACCCCATCGGGAAGTCTTATGCCCCTGTCGTATACCGCCATCCTTCTCCTAACCACATCGGCAAAATTCCGTAGTATTGCCGTAATGGTTGTCTTAGCGCTTAGGTGCACAGGCAGCGCTGGAGTAGATGTTGAGTGTCGTGGCGGTGTTCAAGTGCCCGAGCACCAAAGAGTGACAAAACAGGCCCGGAAATGTCTCAAAATGGGTGGACAGCGACTAGGCGCTACTGCTCCTGTCCGTTAGGGTTGCAAATGGCGTCACGCAGCATGGCGACGTAGGCCTCAGCGCCCTCGGGGCGGAGGTGGGTGCCGTCATCCCAGAAGTACTCGTCATGGCCCTCGTCGGAATAGGCGTACCAGTCAACGAGCGTGACGTTCTCGTGCTTGTCGGCAATCTTTCTGAAGAGCTCGTTGTTAAGGTCCTGCAGCTGCAGGGGCACACGTGCCGTCACGAGGAAGACCTTACGGTTTCCGGCGGCAGAGATGAGATTCTCGACATCACTCTCAACGGCCACGCCATTGTCTCCGCAGGAGAAGACCACGTTGAACTGGTTGTAGCCCTGCGCCAGGGACTCCTTGTATACCTCAACTCCATCGAAGAGCTGTCGGCCCACCTCGGCGTTGATGTAGCCCTTGGGGAAGACCTTGTAGAACTGGTCAACCGCTCCAGCGGGCACGGAGTCGCCAATCAAGATTACGGGAGCATCGGTCACGCCCGTCTCCGGGTCAACTGAGTAGCCCTTTGCGTTGATAAGGGCGTCAAGTGACTCAGCGGCTTCCTTGATCGTTGCGTCAACGCTCTTCGGCTTGTTCGCGTTCGCTGCTGGCGCGGGAGCGCTTGGCGGAGGCGTGGTGCTCTGCTGTTGGGGCGGTGTCTGCTGCGCGGTGTTTGCCTGCTGCTGCGACGCGCCGTCTTTGTACCAGAAGGGACCAACGAGAAGAAGGCCCCCGCCCACGAGCGTGGTGCTCAGCAATATGGCCAGAGAAACCCTTACTAGCGGCTCATCGAGGGTGGTTCTCCTGCTGAGCAGCGCCGCAGAGGGCTCCTCAACAAGGCGGTAGGACAGCTCGACCACGCCGATGATGATCAGCGCCTGCAGCAGCCAGCCAAGAGGGGTGACCTCGGTGGTGCGGGTGGCGGGGTTCATGAAGAGCAGGAGCGGGAAGTGCCAGAGGTAGATGCCGAAGGAGCGCTTGGCGGCTTCCACCAAGGGCTTGACGCCCAGCACGTGCGAGAGGGTGCTCCCCGGCAGGACGACTGCGGCAATCACCACGACGGTGAGCAGCGATACGCAAAACAGTCCGCCACGATAGAGCCAAGGCGAGTAGCCATTGACCGTAAAGCACAGGCCAACGAGTACCACCATAGAAAAGAGGGCAATCAGGTCGGTGATGAGGGTGTTTCCCACCCCACCGAGGCGCTCCAGCACCGAGCGACTGGACTTCGTCATGCCGTCGGTCGGCCATTCGAAGGCAAGCCAGGCACCAAGCAGGATCTCTGCCAGACGGGTGTCAAAGCCGTAATAGACGCGGCTCGGGTCACCCGAGGGGTCAAAGAGCACGGCCGCGATGATGGCCGAGATGATGGCAAGCACGAGCACAAAACGCCCCTGACGAACACGCGAGCTGTGCGTATGCGTGAGAAGCAGCACGATCCACGGCCAGATGATATAGAACTGCATGATGACCGACAGGAACCAGAAATGCGTGATGGGGGAGGGCAAGCCCGATGCGGCAAAGTAGCTCTGCTCGCGCACGATGTAGTACCAGTTCTCGTAGAAGAGCAGGGCGGGTATGGCGTCGGGTCGCATCTTGCCGAGAAGGGCCGGCGCGCAGATGGCGGCCAGGATTGCCGTTGAGCCCACAACGAGCAGCATGAGGGGCCAGAGCCTGCGTAGGCGCTTCTTATAGAAGACGAGCACGTTAAAGGAGCCGCCGTTGCGACGAATGTCTCGCAGCATGGCGTCGGTGATGAGATAGCCCGACAGCGTGAAGAAGATCGTCACGCCGAGAAAGCCACCGGGCAGCACGCCAGGAACCGCATGATAGAAGACAACGGCAAGCATGGCCAACACGCGCAAGCCGTCAAGGGCGGTAACTCGCCTGCTTGCGGGCGCGCGTCGGCTACGGCCGTTTCTCTCGGCATATTCTCTGGTGCGTTGTGCCATTGGGCTCCAAGTGCGAAACATGTGGTATTTGAGCGTGGACGTGTTCAAACATACTCCAACCGCGCAAATAAGGTGCCCTCGCTTGGCAGTTGGGGAGAATTTGTTGACTGAGCTGTCGCATTTCTTCTAGTCGAAGACCATGTTCTCGAAGCGATTGGCGACGAACTCGTCGTTGTAGTGCTCGTCTATCCAGGCCTCGAAGCCATTGCGGGGCTCGATGCCCTGCTCTCGCGCTGAAACGCGCGCGAAGCAGGCAACCGTCATGAAGATGTCGGAGGCAAGGTACACGGCGAGCAGGCTGACCGCGACAACCTGGCGCCTGCGCGTGGGGACGCCCGTGCGATAGAGCAGCTCCGGCATGACCTCCTTGGCCCACAGAAGGCCAAGCAGACCCCAGAAGAAGAGGAAGGGCCAGGCAACCCATTTGGTGATGGCCCCAGGAACGTTTGTGTAGTCCCAGCTCACAGCCCCCATGAAGGTTTCCATGGCCCAGCCGGTTACCTGCTCAAGGGCTCCGCCGACCAGCATGGAGAGAAGAAAGATCTGCCACCAGGAGGCGTTGCGCTCGCGCAGCTTCCAAGACAGCACGGTGAGGAAGGTGGCACCGAAGCCATAGATGGGACTGAACGGTCCCCATACGAGACCGTAGCGGTGTTCGGTGAGTCCCGCCGTGACGAACATCCAGATCTGCTCTAGGGCCAAGCCCAGGACACTGCCCAGCGCAAAGATCATCACGATCTGATACCAGCTCAAGGTGAAGCTATCGAGGAAGTCGTTAACGCGCTCTTTATGAGCCGCGAGCTCCTTCCTGTACTCGGCACGCCTACGCTTGCGACGTTCGATAAGCTCGGGAATTTTTTCTACCCTGCGCCAAATGAACAGCAAGAGCCATGTCAAAAGCAGGAGACTTCCAAGAGGAAATAGCATGTGTAACGCCTCTCTACGTAATGTCGCAATATGTTGCAATCTAAGTAGTGTACAGAGAGCGACGGCAGACATGCCCCTCACGGAGGTGCCGAGAACCATTTTGCGACAAAAACGGGCTGGTAATGTCACATTTTGGTAGGGGGCGGGACGCCACAGTTGACCCGGAAGGGCCCCAACCAAAATGTGACATTACCAGCCGACTTTTGTCACAAAATGGTTGAGGGGGGCGGTGATTCCCAACCTGCCCTATGCCGTGGGCTTGGTGTGACTGCGTCGTAGATTGCGCATTTCCGTGAGGGCACTTTCCCCGAAAGGGTATCCTAGTAAAGATTCAGAAAGTATGCCGAGGCACTGCTGCGCGAACCCTTTCGCTACCTGCGTGTCTCGCTTGGAACGAGGACGGTTTTCACGTGATAGCCCTCGCGGATAAAATCTCAAAATCTTTTGGCGGGCGGGTTTTGTACTCGCAGGCCACACTGCAGCTCAACGCCGGCGAGCGTTGGGGTCTGGTCGGTCCGAACGGCGCCGGCAAGACCACGCTTCTGCGCATCATCATGGGCGAGGAGGAGCCTGACGAGGGCACCGTCTACTTCGCCCGCGACATCACGGTAGGCTACCTCGAGCAGGAGACCCACCTGGCAGGCGACAAGAGCGCCCTTGCCGAGGTCGTGGACTCCCAGACCGAGATCAAGCAGCTCGAGCAGCGCATCGCCGAGATGGAGGCCCATATTTCCGACGCCAGCGAAGGCCCTGCCTTCGAGGCCCTGCTCGAGCGCTATGGCGCGGCACGCGATCGCTATGAGCACCTGGGCGGCTACGAGCTCGAGGCCCGCGCCAAGCAGATCCTTGGCGGCCTCGGCTTTCCCGTGGCCGATTTCGACAAGCCCTCCAAGGACTTCTCGGGCGGCTGGCAGATGCGTATTTCCCTGGCAAAGCTGCTGCTGCGTCATCCCGACCTGCTGCTGCTCGACGAGCCGACCAACCACCTCGACCTCGAGAGCGTTCGCTGGCTCGAGTCCTTCCTGTCGTCCTACGACGGCGCCGTTCTTCTCGTCAGCCACGACCGCGCCTTCATGGATGCCTGCGTGAGCCACATCGCGGCGCTCGAGAACCGCCGCCTCACCTGCTACACCGGCAACTACTCCAGCTACCTCAAGCAGCGCGAGGACAACCTCGAGCAGCTTCGCGCCAAGCGCGCGGCGCAGGAGCGCGACATCCAGCACATGGAGACCTTCATCGAGCGCTTCCGCTACAAGCCCACCAAGGCCAAGCAGGTGCAGGAGCGCATCAAGCGTCTGGAGAAGGTCAAGTCCGAGCTAGTCGTGCTGCCGGAGCAATCCAAAAAGGTCCACTTCCGCTTCCCCGAGCCGCCGCGCACGGGCGACATGGTGGCCTCGCTCGAAGACGTCACGAAGGCCTTCGGCAACAACCTCGTCTACGAGGGCGTCTCGCTCAAGCTCTACCGCGGCGACCACGTGGCGCTGGTCGGCCCCAACGGCGCGGGCAAGTCCACGCTCATGAAGCTCATCTGCGGCGTCGAGCAACCCACGCGCGGCAGCGTCGAGCTGGGGCAGAACGTCACACGCGCCTACTATGCCCAGCATCAGCTCGAGTCCCTGAACGCCGGCAATACCGTGCTGGGCGAGATGGACGAGGTCGCCCCCGGCTGGACCTCCTCTGAGGAGCGCCAGCTGCTTGGCGCCTTCCTCTTCCACGGAGACGACGTGCTCAAGCGCGTTTCGGTACTCTCTGGCGGCGAGCGCGCGCGTCTTGCCCTGGCCAAGATGCTCGTGGCACCCGACCCGCTGCTCTGCCTGGACGAGCCCACCAACCACCTCGACATCCAGAGCGTCGACGTGCTCGAGGAGGCCCTGATTAACTTCGCGGGCACCATCGTCTTGATCAGCCACGACGAGCATCTCGTGCGCGCGGTGGCCAACAAGGTCATCGACGTGCGCGACCACACGGTGACGGTCTACGACGGCGATTACGACTACTTCCTCTGGAAGCGTGCCGAGCTCGAGGGTCGTGCGGCCGAGGATGAGGCCCCGCAGCCCTCTACTAGCTCCGCCCCCTCCGTGCCTGCCCAGCAGGCCAGCGCCCCGGCGAAGCCGGCTGGCCGCAACGTCAAAACCAAGGAGCAGAAACGCGCCGAGGCCGAGGCTCGCCAGGCCGCCTCGAAGCGTCTCAAGCAGGAGCGCAAGCGCCTGAAGGAGATCGAGGACGCGCTCGAGCCCATGCGCAAGCGCTACGACGAGCTCATGGCGCTCATGGCCTCCGAGGAGCTTTACGCCAACGCCGACAGCTTCGACAAGGCCATGGCCGAGTACAACGCGCTCTCTACCAAGATCCCCGCGCTCGAGGAGGAATGGCTCGAGCTTTCTGCCGTGATTGAGGAGGTGCTCTCATGAGTCGCTCTCCCTTTGAAAGCGCCACCTGGGACCGCGAGTCCGAGATGAACGACGCCTTGCGCTCGCTCGACATGCTCGGAGACGACGCGGCCTCTACCTACGTTCCGTCCAAGCCTCGCCGACGTTCGCTTGCCAGCGAGCTTCCCAACTTCGAGAAGAGCACTGACGACGACCTCGGAGACCTCGATGAGCCCATGGAGCCGGCAGCCGCAGCGACGGCTGCTCCCGCCCAGGCAACGTCGCGCGCGCCCCATCAGGCCACCACGACTAAGCTGCCTTCCGATGGCGGCCGCGTCTCGACGCGCGTCGTGCCCGAGGTTGCGCCGCAAGCCACAAAGGTGGATCCGAAAAGCCAGCGCGTCCAGCCGGCCCAGCAGGCGAGGCCTTCTCGCAACAACTCTCATGCCGAGGGCGCTCCTGCCCATCTGACGGCCCAGCAGAAAAAGGCCCAGCGTTCGACTCACGGCGATACCGAGCTGGTCGACGCCATTCGCAGGCGTCCCGCCCCGGCATCGGTCGTTCCGTCCAAGCCTTACGCCAACAACGCCGTTCCCGAGAGTCGCATAGATCGCGCGGCGGCCGCAGCTCCCCACTATGCCGAGAAGGCCATGAAGCTGCCGGGTCGCTCGACCTTGCCCTTGAGCCTGCTCATCCTCGCGATTCGCCTGGTGGCCATCGCGCTCTGCGCGCTTGTCGTCATTCTCGCCGTGCCGATGATCAACAACCGCTTGGGGCTTATCCAGGCCTCGAACTTCGTCTCTTCCTTCATGCCGTCAAACCTCAACGGCGTGCTGGTTATGCCGACGCCCTTCGGCGGCGCCTTCCGAGGGGATTTCGCCCTGGCGGCCCTGCTTCTCTTTGTCATTGACTGGATTTTGACGCGCCTTCGCCAGCGCCTGAAATGGGGGTAGACCTTGAGCTCCAATCTCGAGCAATTCATCATCAACCTGTTGGCGGTCCTTCTCGTGACCTTCTCTGCCTCGATCCACGAGTTTGGCCACGCCATGGCGGCCCATCTCTGCGGCGACGACACCGCCAAGGAGGCCGGACGCCTCACCATCAACCCGCTTGCGCACATTGACCCCTTTGGCTCGGTCGTCATGCCGCTTCTGCTGGTCATGAGCGGCCTGGGCTACATGGCCTACGCCAAGCCGGTGCCCTACAATCCCTATCGGCTCAAGAATCCCCAGCGCGACGAGGCGATTGTCGCGCTTGCGGGCCCTGCCTCCAACATCGCCCAGGCGCTGGTGGGCGCGCTTCTCTACCACCTGCTCGCCATGCTCCTCTTTGGCGTCGATGGGCAGGCCTCGCTGGATAGCCCCCTCAAGATGGTGCTCTATTGGCTCGTGCTGCTCACGAGCGCCTACGTTCAGATCAACTGCTCGCTTGCCTTCTTCAACCTGCTGCCGATTCCCCCGCTTGACGGCTCCAAGATCATCTCGCCCTTCTTCAAGGGCGAGTCGCGCCGCATCTACTACCAGATCCAGCAGTACGCCTTTCCCGTTACGCTTGCCGTCATCTTCCTGCTTCCGACGGTCCTTCACATTGACCCCATCGGCTGGTACCTCAATGTGACGGCGGGCAACCTGGGCGACCTGCTCCTTGGGTGATGGCCGTGAGCTATCGTGTACGCACACAGGCCTACTCAGGCCCCTTTGACCTGCTGCTTTCTCTGGTCAGCCGCCAGAAGGTAGACATCGGGCAGGTTGCCATCTCGCAGGTCGCCGAGCAGTACCTGGCCGAGGTTGACGCCATGGGCGAGCTTGACCTCGATGTCGCGAGCGACTTTCTGCTCGTTGCGGCCACCCTGCTCGAGATCAAGGCGGCGGCGCTCGTTCCCAATGACCTCCCGAAGCGCCAGATTGACGACGATGACGATGAGGACCTGTCCGACCTGACTCCCGAGCAGGCTCGCGAGGTCCTTATCGCCCGTCTCATTGCCTACAAACAGTTCAGGAACGCCGGCGCCGCGCTTGGCAGCCGCATGGAGTCCGAGTCGCTCATGGAGCCGCGCACCGCCGGCCCCGACCCCGAGTTCCTTGGCCTCATGCCCGACTTCCTCGAGGGCATCACCCTGCGCTCGCTTGCCGTCATCTGCGCCGACCTCGACAGTCGCCGCGAGAGCCTGCTGCTCGAGGCTGAGCACGTCGCGCCCAAGCGCTTGCCCATCGCCCTCACGGTGGCCTCGGTCGACCGCATCACCATCTCGCGCCCCCAGCTCACCTTCTCCGAGCTGCTGGACGGCGACGAAAGCGCCGAGACCGTCGTCGCGACCTTCCTGGCGGTGCTCGAGCTCTTCAAGCGCGGCTCGATCGTGGTGCAGCAATCCGAGGCCTTTGGCGAGATCGACATCGTGCGCGTTGAGGGCGCACCGGCCTTCGAGCTCGACGAGAACCTGATTACCAGCATTGAGGAGGAGTCCTGATGCAAGATCTTGAACGCATTCCCTCGAATTCCCTGAAGGGAGCCCTCGAGGCGCTGCTTCTGGTTTCGACCGACGCCGTTCCCGCAACCACCTTTGCCCAGGAGCTGGGAGTGGAGCCAAGCGAGGCGGCCAGCGCGTTGGCCGAGTTGGCGGCTGAATACCATGACGCCAACCGCGGCTTCCAGCTGCGTGAGGTCTCGGGCGGCTGGCGCCTCTTCACGCACCCGGCCTACCACGACGAGGTCGAGGCCTACGTTCGTGGCTGGGACACGAGGCGCCTGTCGCAGGCGGCCCTCGAGACCCTTGCCGTGATTGCCTACCACCAGCCCGTGACGCGTGAGGGCGTGAAGGCCGTGCGTGGCGTCAACTCCGACGGCGTAATCGCCTCACTCAAGGAGAAGCGCCTCATCCGCGAGGTTGGGCGCGAGGGTGATCGTGGTGGCGCCGCGCTCTTTGGCACGACGACCTCCTTCCTGGAGAAGTTCGGCCTCAAGTCCCTGCGTGAGCTGCCGCCCCTGGAGGACTTTGCCCCCGACGAAGAGGCCAAGCAGTTCATCCGCGAGCGCCTGAGCGGCCGCTCCATTGGCTCCACCCTCGAGGAGGCGGCAGCCGACCTCGACGAGGAAGCCGAGCTTCTCGCCGACGATGCCCTGGAAGAGGAGAAGGCGGAGCTTGAGGCTGCCGAGTACGCCCAGGAAGAGGAGCCTCAAACCAGCGAAGATGCCGAGAAGGACAATCCTGACACCGAGGAGTACTCGGATGAGGAGGATCAGCCCGCTACCGACTGGGTGAGCGAAGACCTTGCCGGAGATGACGATGACGACTTCTAATGACGCGCGCCAAGCTGCAGGCGGGGGAGAAGAACGCATCGTCCCCATGCGTCTGCAGCGCTTCCTCGCACGTGCGGGCGTGGCAAGCCGCCGTGGCTCCGAAAACCTCATGACCGCAGGCCGCGTTTGCGTGAATGGCCAGGTCGTGACCGAGCTTGGCAGCAAGGTCGACCCGCTCGTCGATGAGGTCACGGTTGACGGCCAGCTCGTTCAGCTGAGTGATGGCCACGTCTTCATCATGCTCTACAAGCCGAGTGGCTACCTCACTACCATGGACGATCCCCAGGGTCGCCCTTGCGTTGCCTCGCTCGTGCCGACAAAACGCTATCCCGGGCTCTTTCCGGTGGGGCGCCTCGACGGCGACACCACGGGGCTTCTCCTCTTCACCACCAACGGCAACGTTGCCCACCACATGCTTCACCCCTCGACGCACGTCTGGAAGCACTACGTGGCCCTCGTTCGAGGCGTGCCGACGGCCGGTGAGCTCAAACGCCTCCGTACAGGCGTGCGCCTGAGCGACGGCATGTCCGCACCTGCCGAAGTGAGCCTGCTTGACCCCGAAGACCCGGTGGCCGCACCTGTCATCGCCCAGGGGCTGCCCCGTGACCACTCGGTGGTGGGCCTCTCCATCCACGAGGGCAGGACGCATCAGGTCAAGCGCATGCTCAACGCCGTCGGACACGAGGTCGTGCGCCTGCATCGAGACGAGTTCGGTCCACTCAAGCTCACCGACGTCCAGCCAGGCAAATGGCGTCTTCTGACCGACGAGGAACGTGCCCTGGTAGAAGCCCAGTGAGTCAGTTACCTGAGACCTTTTTGACTCATTTCCGAGGGAGGCGCGGAGGCCTGCGCGAACTCTGCGGCAAGGACATTCGTCGCTACGGCGCGGCAGCTGCGGGACTCGCTCGCTTCGCTCGCTCGGACAAGTCCTCGCTCCCGCCGCGCCTGCGCTCCTCATTGCCGCAGAACGTTCGCGCAGGCCTCCGCGCCTCCCTCGGAAATGAGTCAAAAAGGTCTCAGGTAACTGACTCATTCCCACGCCGTCACGAGTTATTCATTAACTGATTTATCGATGCCCAAGCGTCGCACGGTGATGGCATCTGCGCTAAAATGACTTAGTTTTGACTCATTTAGGAGGTTGTAATGAAGGTTGCCATCGACGGACCTGCTGGCTCGGGTAAGTCTACCGTGGCCAAGGCCATCGCGAAGCGTTGCGGGCTGACGCTTCTCGACACCGGCGCGATGTATCGCTCGGTTGCGCTGACCTGTATCAATCGTGGTGTCGCGCTTGATGACGAGGCTGCCGTAGCTGACGTGGCACGCTCCATCACGATCTCCTTTGAGCCCGCCGAGCCCGTCCAGCGCGTGCTGATCGACGGCACAGACGTTACTGAGGCCATTCGTACTCCCGAGGTTGACCGCAACGTCAGCGCTGTGGCTGCCATCCCTGCGGTGCGCGAGGCCCTCGTTGAGCAGCAGCGTGCCATTGGCAATGCCGGTGACGTGGTGGCCGAGGGCCGTGACATCGGAACCGTGGTCTTCCCCGATGCCGAGGTCAAGGTCTTCCTGACGGCCGATCCCGCTGCCCGTGCCCTTCGTCGTGCTGTCCAGCGCGACGGTGGCGACGCCGCCGTGGATGCCAAGGCGACCGCAGACGAGAAGGAAGTCGCCACGATCATGGCCGACCTCATCCGTCGCGACGAGGCCGACTCTTCTCGCAAGGCGGCTCCGCTCAAGCCCGCAGAGGACGCGGTGCATATCGATTCGTCAAACAAGACCGTCAACGAGGTGGTAGACCTCATCGTTTCGCTGATGGAGGAGGCACGCTAGATGCGCGCATTTGCAGGCAATACCTACGACGATTACTACGAGGCTCCGATGTCGGAGTTCCCGCTTCCGTCCAAGATTTTCTTTGTGTTCGTTGCCTGTCTGGTGGGCGCGTTTACCAAGATCGTTTGGCCCTGGAAGTTCGAGAACGGCCATAAGATGTGGGACGACAAGTCAGCTCGCGTCATCGTGGGCAACCACGTCTCGATGCTTGAGCCCGTCGTGACGCTCGTCTCGCTTTGGGCCCATGGCATCACCTGCCGCCCTGTCTACAAGAGCGAGTTCGACAGCTTCCCCTGCGCCAAGTGGTTCCTTTCGCGCATCGGCTGCATTCCGGTTTCGCGTGGCCATGCCGACATCAAGTGCCTGCGCCGCTGCGAGCGAGCCCTCAAGCGCGGCGAATGTGTGCTGATCTATCCCGAGGGCACGCGCATCCGCACTGACGACCAAGAGGTCGAGATCCACGGCGGCTTTGCCCTCATGGCGCGTTCGGGTAAGGCACCCGTCCTGCCCACGGCCGTCGTTGGCGCGCGCGACATCACGATCGACGACGCGCCCATCCCGCTCAAGCGCATCTTCTGGCGCTCCTTCTTCAAGGTCGGCGACCCGCTGCGTCTTGAGGACATGGAGGCAGACACGCGCAAGGGCCAGTGCGAACAGCTTGAGAAGGTCACCATGGAGCGGGTCTATGAGCTTCGCGACGAGCTGCGCGCGGAGCATCCCAAAAAGCACTAGTTGCCTCGCGGGCGTCTCATGGCGCCCGCGATACTTTTGTTAGGCCGCCGTCTGTGGCATGAGAGGGGAGAGTTCGATGGCTTCGCAGGATATCGAGGGTCGTGAGGTTCTGATTGCCGATGAGGCCGGTGCCTGCTATGGCGTGGAACGCGCGCTCAAGATGGCCAAGGAGACCGCCGAGAAGGCCGAGGGTCCGGTCCACACCCTGGGGCCGCTCATCCATAACCCCGTCGTGGTGAGCGAGCTTACCGAGAAGGGCGTGACGGTGGTCGAGGACCCTGCCGTTGGGCCCAAGGCAACCTTGCTCCTGCGTACGCACGGCGTGACTCCCGAGGTTGAGGAGGCTGCCCGGCAGAGCGGCGCCGAGGTGCTCGATGCCACCTGCCCCTTCGTCAAGAAGGTGCACAAGGCCGTCGAGCGCCTGGATCACGAGGGCTATCAGGTCATCATCGTGGGCGAGCAGGGACACCCGGAGGTTGAGGGCACCCTTGGCCATGCCCCCGAGGCCCTGGTCGTGGCTTCCGCCGAAGACCTCGATGGTGTCCTTATCCGTCATCGTGTGGGCGTGGTCGTGCAGACCACGATGGCCAAGGCGGTTCTCGACCAGGTCGTCAACGCCCTCACCGATCGCGCCGACGAGGTGCTTGTGCTCAATACCATCTGCTCCGCCACCTCAAAGCGCCAGTCTGCCGCGGCAACGCTTGCTCAGGAGGTTGAGCTCATGCTGGTCATTGGTGGCCGTAGCTCGGCAAACACGACGCATCTGGCCCAGATCTGCTCTGAGGTGTGCGCCAACACCCATCACATCGAGACGGCAGGCGAACTTGATCCCTCCTGGTTCGAGGGCATCAACAGGGTGGGCGTGACCGCCGGGGCCTCTACGCCGCGCACGCAGATCGACGAGGTCGTTACCGCCGTCAAGCAGCTGGGCTAGGACGGTCGACCTGCCATGTCGCTCGATTCCAGCCCCACGCAACAACGCGCAGACTACGCCTCGACCCGCGAGCGTACGCTCGGGGCCTGGGTTGCCCATGTGGAGGAGGGCAGCCCTGCCTGGGAGGCGGGCATCGAGGAGGGCATGCGGGTCGTCTCCGCCAACGGCGTGCCCCTGCGTGACATCATCGACTGGCGCTGGGAGACGGATGGCGATACAGTCGAGCTCGAGGTGCTGATCGACGGTGACGATGAGCCCTACGCGGCCATCCTCGAGCGCGAGAGCGGCCAGGACTGGGGCATCGAGTTCACCGACGTGCTCTTTGACGGCGTGCGTACCTGCGTCAACGCCTGCCTCTTCTGCTTCATGGCCATGCTTCCCAAAGAGGCGCGCTCCTCGCTCACCCTGCGCGACGACGACTACCGCCTCTCCTTTCTCCAGGGCAACTTCGTCACCCTCACCAACGTGAGCGACGAGGAGGTCGAGCGCATCATCCGCTGCCGGCTCGAACCCATGAACGTGTCGCTTCACGCCGTCTCTCCTGAGGTCAGGCGCTCGCTCATCGGCAGAAACGCCCAGCGCGGGATGGACGTGCTCGAGCGCCTGCTCGACGCGGGCATCGAGGTACACGGCCAGATCGTGCTCTGCGCCGGCATCAACGACGGCGAGGAGCTGCGGCGCACGCTCGACTGGGTCGAGGCGCACGACAGCTTCACCTCGCTGGCCCTCGTCCCCATGGGCTACACCCGCTACTCCAAGCGCTTCTCGTCGTCCTTCTCCGAAGACCAGCAGGCCTCGCGCGACGTGGTCCATTTGCTCGAGCCCTACCAGGAGCGCGCGAGAAGGACCCGCGGCATCACCCGCTTCCAGCTCTCTGACGAGTTCTACCTCGACGCCGACCTGCCCATTCCTGCAGCCGAGACCTACGACGGCTACCCGCAGTTCTATGACGGCATCGGCATGCTCCGCAGCTTCCTCGACGAGACGGACGAGCTGGTCGAGAAGCGCACCGAAGACCTCGCCTCAACGGCGGCGCAGCTACGCGCCCAGGGCTGGCAGGTTCTTCTCGTCTGCGGACAGGCGGCCGAGGGCGTGATGGACACCCTCTCAAAGGCCTGGGCTCGCGTCGCCCAGGGTGAGGCCATCGCGCGTCCCTTTGCCATCGAGAACCGCTACTACGGCGGTGACGTCAACGTGACCGGCCTCATCGTCAGCCAAGACCTGCTCGAGCAGCTCCC
>CAJOKK010000019.1 GCA_905235165.1 uncultured Atopobiaceae bacterium
CTACGCAAATCTTCTGCGACGGTGAGGAGCGCAGGCGCGGCGGGAGCGAGGACTTGTTTGAGCGAGCGAAGCGAGCGAGTTCCGCAGCTGCCGCGCCGAAGCGACGAACGTCCTTGTCGCAGTGTTTGCGTAGGCCTCCCGGCCGTCTCGCCGTCCCCCGGATGGGTTACAGGCGCTTCAGTTCTCGATTGTTCTACAGAGCCGCCTTGAAGGCTGCGAGCAGATCGTCGAAGGATTCGTAAGCGGGCAGGTCGGGGTTATCGGCCTTGATCTGCTCGGTGGAGCGGAAGAGGAAGCCGGCCTTGCTGGCGCGGATCATGGCGAGGTCGTTGAAGGAGTCGCCGGTCGCGATGGTCTCGAAGCCCATGGCCTGCAGGTGCTGCACGGTCGTGAGCTTTGACTTCTCGCAGCGCATCGTGAAGTCGTTCACCATGCCATCCTCGCCGACCTCGAGGGTGTTGCAAAAGAGGGTCGGCCAGTTCAGCTTGGCCATGAGGGGCTTGGCAAACTGTTCGAAGGTATCGGAGATGATGATCACCTGCGAGAGGGTGCGCAGCTCGTCGAGGAAGTCCTTTGCGCCATCAAGGGGATCGATCGTGGCGATGACGTCTTGGATTTCCTTCAGGCCGAGGCCGTGCTCGCGCAGGATGTCGAGGCGCCAGTGCATGAGCTTGTCGTAGTCGGGCTCGTCTCGCGTGGTGCGGCGCAGCTCGCTGATGCCGCTGGCTTCCGCGAAGGCGATCCAGATCTCGGGGACGAGCACGCCTTCCATATCAAGACAACAGACGTTCATGGTCAGCTTCCTTTCCTGCTAGGTGTGGTCGTGTGATGCAATCGTTATGGCGCCCCTTTGTCAGGCACCTCGTTCAACGTGTGTAGAGACGCCACGCTCGTTTGCGCGCATGATGCGGACCCAAAGTCCATCGAGGGCCTCGGAAGCCGCCTGGGCGACCTTCTCGGCCTTCTCGTCGCTATCGCAGATGGCCAGCATGGTGGCACCGGAACCCGATATGAGGAAGGTGGCGGCTCCGGCTGAGAGGGTGACCTCCTGGAGAAGGTCGTAGTCTCGGATGAGCGGAGAGCGATAGGGCTCGTGGATGCGGTCGTGGCAACAGGCGGCAATCGCGTCGGCGTTACCCGAGGCCAAGGCGCTCACCATGGAGAGGCAGCGCCCCACCTGCCAAGAGACGGTACTCATGGGCACCATCGAGGGCAAGGTCATGCGCGCGTCGGCCGTGAGCACGCGGTAGGGCGGCGCGAGGCAGACGAAGCGCAGGTTTGAGGCAACGGGCCAGCGTGTGGTGTGCACGGAGCCGTCATCGATGTAGGAGCTCACGAGGCCGCCCATCACGGCAGGTGCCACGTTGTCAGGGTGGCCTTCGATTTTTGTGGCCAGGTTGAGGGCGAGGGGGCGGTCAAGCTCGCGACCGGCAAGGACCTGCGCCGCAGCAATTCCGGCCACGACGCAGGTTGAGCTTGAGCCAAGCCCGCCCGAGGGCGGGATGGGGGAGTTCTCCTCGATCTTGAGCGGTCTCGCCTCAACGCCGAGTTCCTGGCAGGCTGCGCAGTAGGAGCGCCAAACGAGGTTGTCCTCGTTGCAGAAGCGCTCGTCACAGCCGCTGATTGAGAGCGTGCTGGCCGGCTCGAAGTTGAAGCTGGCATCCAGGTCAAGCGCAAGCCCCAAGACGTCAAAGCCAACGCCGAGGTTGGCCGAGGTGGCGGGTACACGCACCGTGACGCGTTGCTGGCCGCTCGCTAGGCTCATGCAAAGATCCTCGTGCAGGCGTCCTCGACGAAGGCGGACATCTCCGCCTTCTCGCACACGCTTTCGTGGCGCACCTCGGCCTTGCGCAGGGCCGAGAGCTGCAGGGGAGCGCTCACGTCGGTGAGCTGCTGCAGCGCGTCCATGCAACCGAAGTCGTCGAGGCTGGAGACGTCGTGGCCGAGCGCCTCGAGCACGTCGGCCGAGAACTTGTAGGGGTTGGCCGTGGAGAGGCAGACGCGCTGGCGTCCCTCGAAGGGGATACGGTCGAGCACGCACTTGCCAACGGCGGTGTGCGGGTCGATGAGCATGCCCTCGTCTTCCCAGGTCGAGGCGATGGTGCTGCCCGTCTCGATGTCGGTGGCATAGCCGCAGGAGAAGGTCTCGCGCATCTTGTCCATGAGGTCAGCGGGCAGGGTGTAGACGCCCTTCTCGGAGAGGTCGCGCATCCAAGAGGCCACGCGCTCGCAGTCTCCGCCCGTCAAGTAGTAAAGCAGGCGCTCGAGGTTGGAGGAGACCAGGATGTCCATGGAGGGCGAGATGGTCTTCACGAAGTCGCGCCTGCGGTCGTAGGTGCCGGTCTGGATGAAGTCGGTGAGGACCTTGTTGGTGTTGGACGCCACGATGAGCTGGCCCACGGGAAGGCCGAGCTGCTTGGCGAAGTAGCCGGCGAGCACGTCGCCGAAGTTGCCGGTGGGCACGCAGAAGTCCACGGCGTCGCCGCAGGCGATTGAGCCGCCCTTCACGAGCTGCGCGTAGGCGTCGAAGTAGTAGGTGACCTGCGGCACGAGGCGGCCGACGTTGATGGAGTTGGCGGAGGAGAGCACGACGCCCTTGTCGGCAAGGCGCTTTGCCAGCTCGCGGTCTGCGAAGATGTTCTTGACCTGGGTCTGGGCGTCGTCAAAGGTTCCGCGGATGCCCGCGACAGCAACGTTGGCGCCCTTCTGGGTGACCATCTGCAGGCGCTGGATGTCGGAGACCTTGCCGGCGGGGTAGAAGACGGTAACGCCGCAGCCGTCCACGTCGGCGAAGCCCTCCAGGGCCGCCTTGCCCGTGTCGCCGGAGGTGGCGGTCACGATCATGACGCCGCCCTTATCGTCGGTAGACTTACGGGCAACCGACATGAGGCGGGGCAGCATCTGCAGGGCAACGTCCTTGAAGGCACAGGTAGGGCCATGCCAGAGCTCAAGCAGCCAGTCGTTGCCCACTGGCGCGAGCGGGGTCACCAGGGAGGTGTCGAAGTTGTCGGCGTAGGCGCCAGCGACGCAGCTGGCAACCTCCTCGTCCGTGTAGTCGCTCAGAAGCGTGGAAAGCACGTCGCGGGCAATTGCGTGGTAGTTCTTGGCCACGATATCGGCCAAGTCGAGCTTCTTCTCACCCAGCTGATCGGAGACGTAGAGGCCTCCATCAGGTGCGATACCAGTGAGAATTGCTTGCTTGCTTGTTACGGCTTCGTCAGCTGACCGCGTGCTGTGATAGAACGTTTTCACTATGACGCTCCTTACGTGGGTACACGGAGAGGTAATGATTGCCTGTATCATAGCCTTATCTGTGCTCGAAAACCCGCTGGCGGCACAGTTTCGAAAGATTGGAACAACATGAAAATCGCGATTTTGGGACACGGCGTCGTTGGGCGCGGTGTTGACGAAATCATCTCGTCGCGTGTGACGGGTGTTGAGGTGGCAAAGATCCTCGAGCTTCCCGACCGTCTGTGCGACCCGCGCATGACCGCAAACTTCGACGACATCTGCTCTGATCCCGAGATCGAGCTCGTGGTCGAGTGCATGGGCGGCCTTGAGCCGGCGCATACCTTCATCATCAAGGCCCTGAGCGCCGGCAAGTCGGTCGTGACCTCCAACAAGGCTGTCGTTGCCGCCTACTTTGAGGAGTTCGCCGCCTGCGCCCAGGAGCATGGCGCGGCCCTTCTGATTGAGGCTACTTGCGGTGGCGGCATCCCCTGGATCGCGGGCATCGAGAAGGTGCGCCGAATCGACAGGGTCGCCTGGTTCTCGGGCATCATGAATGGCACCACCAACTACCTGGTTGACACCATGGTGAAGACCGGTCGCGACTTCGCCGACGTCTTGAGCGAGGCGCAGTCCCTGGGCTATGCCGAGCGCGACCCGTCGGCCGACATCGACGGCATCGACGTCAAGAACAAGACCATCATCGCTGCCAGCGTTGCCTTCAACGTTGCCTGCACCCACGACATTCCCGCGTCGGGCATTCGCAACCTCACCATGGACGACATGCGCATGTTCGAGAAGCACGGCCGCGTGGTGAAGCTGATCGGCTTCGGTGCGCAGCGTGACGGCCGCTATGCCGCGACGGTCGAGCCCGTGGCGCTTCCCAACAGCTCGCTCGAGGCCCACGTCCCGGCCAACTTCAACCTCGTCACCCTTGAGGGTGACACGGTGGGCGAGCTCAAGTTCTATGGACAGGGTGCCGGCAGCCTGCCAACGGGCAATGCCATGGTGCAGGACGTGCTCGACTTCGAGGCGGGCCGTCGCCCGGCCTATGACTTCTCTGCCGGGCTCACCTACGACCCCACGCTGCTGGTGGGCGACTACGTCTTCAGGACGGCGGTCGCACCCGAGGGCTCCACGCGCTACGAGGATGGCGCCTGGCTCGTGCGTTCCGTTACCGCCGAGCGTGCCCGCATGCTGTATGACCATGCGCTGGAGAACGACCCGACGTCCTTCTTCGCACGAATTCCCCAGGAGGTAGAGGCATGATTAAGGTTGCCAAGTTTGGAGGCTCGAGCGTCGCGACCGCCGAGCAGTTCAAGAAGGTCCGAAACATCGTCCGCGCCGATCCCGATCGTCGCTTCGTGGTGGTCTCTGCCGCCGGCAAGCGCTTTGCCGACGACAACAAGATCACCGACCTGCTCCTTCTCGTGAATGCGCACATTGCCTATCACGTTGACTGCACGCAGCTGCTCAAGGACATCGAGCAGCGCTTTGTCCAGATTGCCGAGGACCTCGAGCTCACCTATCCCATTGCCGAGAAGTTCGAGGAGTTCTCCTCCCTGGTGGGCAGCCTCTCTCCCGAGTACATCGTGAGTCGTGGCGAGTGGTTCACCGCACGCCTGATGGCCGAGTACCTCGACATGCCCTTCCTTGACGCGGCCGATGCCGTGGTCTTCCGCCATGACGGCTCCGTCGACATGGAGCGCACGGCCACGCAGGTCAAGGATGCCCTGCAGCGCTTGGGCTCCTTCGTGATGCCGGGCTTCTACGGCTCGACCGTCGACGGCACCATCAAGCTCTTCAAGCGTGGCGGTGGCGACATCAGTGGCGCCGTCTTGGCCCGTTGCCTCGACGCGCACATCTACGAGAACTGGACCGACGTCTCGGGCTTCCTCTCGGCAGACCCGCGTATCGTCGACAACCCGCGCACCATCCACCGCATCACCTTCGACGAGATGCGCGAGCTCTCCTACATGGGCGCTACCGTCCTGCAGGAGGAGGCAATCTTCCCGGTGCGCGAGGTGGGCATCCCCATCCAGATCAAGAACACCAACAATCCCGACAGCCAGGGCACGATCATTCGCGAGACGGCTGAGGACAACGAGCGCGAGCACCTCATTACGGGCATCGCCGGCCGCAAGGACTTCCTGGCCGTGCACATCAGCAAGGCCCACATGTCCAACCGCATCGGCATCGTGCGCGAGGCGCTGGCCGTCTTCGAGCGCTACGGCGTCTCGGTTGAGCACATCCCCACGGGCGTCGACTCCTTTGGCGTTGTGGTCAACGGTGCCGATGTGGCAGACAAGATCTACCTCATCGTCAACGACCTGCAGCAGGCGCTCGACCCTGACAGCGTGACCGTCATCGACAAGCTGGCGCTCATCTCGGTCGTTGGCCGCAACATGAGCCGCCGCCCCGGCACCTCGGGTCGCGTCTTCGGCGCCCTGGGCGAGGCAGGCATCAACATCCGCATGATTACGCAGAGCTCCCAGGAGATCAGCATCATCCTGGGCGTCAACAACGAGGACTTCGATCGGGCCATCAACGTCGTCTACAGCGCCTTCGTCGCTGAGGAGATGGTGGACATGCCCAAGGAGGAGGAATAGTGAGCGATAAGGTCGTAGCGATTCTCGGAGCTACCGGTGCCGTTGGCCAGCAGATGCTGACCTGCCTTGAGGAGCGTGACTTCCCGGTGAAGCGCCTCGTTCCCCTGGCGAGTGCCCGCTCCGCCGGAAAGACGATGAGCTTCCGTGGTGAGGACGTGACCATCCTTGAGGCCACGCCCGAATCCTTTGAGGGCGTCGATATCGTGCTGGGCGCCGCTGACGACGCAACCGCCAAGGCCCTGCTTCCCGAGGCCGTTAAGCGCGGTGCCGTGTGCGTGGACAACAGCCATGCCTTCCGCCTTGAAGACGACGTGCCCCTGGTGGTTCCCGAGATCAATGCGGCGGACGTCTCCTGGCATAACGGCATCATCTCGAACCCCAACTGCGCGACCATCATCGGCCTCGTGCCGCTTTGGCCGCTTCATCAGGTTGCCGGCCTCAAGCGCATCATCGCGAGCACCTATCAGGCTGCCTCTGGTGCGGGCAATCCCGGCCTCGCAGAGCTCGAGCGTGAGATGGCGGCCCTTGCCGCCGGCGAGCCGGTGGGGGAGACCGCGCCCTTTGCCTATCAGCTTGCAGCCAACCTCATTCCGCAGATCGGCGGCTTCAAGGAGGAGGACTACACCTCCGAGGAAGTGAAGATGGGCAACGAAGGTCGCAAGATCATGCACCTGCCCGAGCTGCGCGTGAACTGCACCTGCGTGCGCGTGCCCATCATGCGTTCGCACTCCGAGTCCATTACGGCCGAGTTCGAGCGTCCCATCACGGCTGACGAGGCCCGTGCCGCGCTCGAGAAGGCCCCCGGCGTCAAGGTCGTGGACGATCCGGCGGCGCTGCGCTATCCCATGCCGCTTGAGACCTCCGACCAGGACCTCGTGTTCGTTGGCCGCATTCGCCGCGACACCTCGGCTCCCGACGGCGTGAACGCCCTCACCTTCTTCTGCTGTGGCGACCAGATCCGTAAGGGCGCGGCGACCAACGCGGTCCAGATTGCCGAGCTGCTTGTCTAGGCGAGAAGAACGCTTTTAGCAGATACGAAGATGGCCTAGGGGGACAATCCCTCCTGGGCCATCTTTTTGTGGGACGCGGGTTCCGTGCTATCGTTTCTCCTCGATGCTTTCGTCTAGCGCCTCAGAAAGGAACTGCCATGAAGGCCAATCGACCGCTTGCTGCCCTGCTGGCCCTTAGCCTGTGCGTGGGACCCCTTGCCCTTTGTTCCTGCTCAAGCGATGCTTCTTCCGAACCCAAGACTTCCGTTGTCACAACCGCAGCTGCCGCTGAGGAACAGAAGCAGATCGCTGAGGATTTCGAGTCCTTCATTGCTACTCGAATCTCCAAAGACCAGCTGTTGGCCAATATGCGTGAGAACGAAAGCATGAAGAGCTATGAGCAGAGCGGGGCTGACCTTGAGGGCTACGCCGAAAAGATGGCGAGCAAGTACAAGGTGAAGATCCGGGGCGTTGATATGCTCAAGGACAAGGCCGTTGCCCATGCTCAGCTGGTCTCTCCCGACTTCGGAAAGACCGCCGACGCTTTGGTGGCCGAGAGGTACGGCGCCGTCAAGGACGAGGCGGATGTTGCCTCCATGAGCGAGGATGAGCTCATGTGCTTCTACATGGAGCTGCTAACCGATGTGCTCGCGGATCCGTCCTTCCCCCTGCGTACCGACGACATCGATGCCGTCTACGTCAAGAAGGACGGAAGCTGGCAGATGGACAATCCCGACACCACGGAGGCTAAGGTTTCCGTTCTTGTCGGCCAAGACGCGAACTTGTCCAACTAAGGGGTGAGTCAGTTACCGTAGTCCTTTTTGACTCATTTCATTTTTGATGCCGCGGGACGGCGGGGCCGGCGGGTCGCGGCATCAAAAATGAAATGAGTCAAAAAGGACTACGGTAACTGACTCACACCTTGAGAGCAGCTAGGCCCTCGAAATTGCCTGCATCAGCTCGTCGAAGCTCTTTGCGGCCATGATGGTGTGTCGCAGGTTTCGATTGTTTGTCACCTCAATGAGCAGGTCGTAGAGGCGCTCGATCTCGCTCATCTCGCCTGCGCGTACGGCCAGGAGGAAGACGATTCGAACGTCCGTGGCGTCTGCGCTCCAGCGAATGCCCTCGTCGAGCAGGGCTACGGCCACCTTGGTGGAGCTGCTCGACGGCTTTAGGGGGTGGGGGATGGCGAAGTTTCTCGTCATGCTGGTGTCCGAGATGCCCTCGCGCTTGAGCACTGAGGCGTGGAAGCTCTCGTCTACGATGCCCTCATCCTCAAGGAGTCCGCAGAGCGTCTCGATAACCTCTTCCCTTGACGGCGCGATACCCTCTATGTGCGTGAAGAGTTTCTCACTAAAGAGGTCGTCTAAACCGAGGTCGTCATTTCCGACTGCGCCGTTGGCGAGACGGGCGATGGCCTCGGTGTCGTGGGGGCGCAGGCTGAAGTCGACGAGCGTCCAGGGAAGGGAGCAGCCGTCGAGGGGCACGGTAGAGACAGCAAAGGAGATCTCTGCAAGTTCGGCTGCGCTGAGCTGGGCAAACTCCCTGTAGGTGCTCGTCTTGCAGACCTCGAGGCGGTCGGAGAACATGGTCTCGATACGACTCTTGAGCATGAGCGCGATCGCGTGACCATTGCCGCACACCACGATGACCTTTTGCCTGCGCGTTGCGGCGGGGGCGCGGCGCTCCAAGGCGGCGCCGAGGTGGAGCGCTATGTATCCCACCTCGTCTTCGGTCATGGCGTAGGGCTCCTGGTCAAAGACCTTGAGCGTGCTGGTGAGCGCGATCTCGAAGGCAAGGGGGAAGTTGCTCCGAATGGTCCCGAGCAGGGGATTTTTGCGCGATGCCGGAAGGTCGTGGCTGGCAAAGAGGCTGTTGAGGTGCGTGAGCAGATTCTGCTTCAGCTCGTCGTCATGACGCAGGTCAAAGCCATAGTTCGTATAGATGCTCTCAAGCATCTCGTCGACCTCGTCCGAGAAGCGGTCTTCGGGAGTGCCGGGTGCGGACAGCTTGATGTTGAGCAGGACGTGCCGATAGAGGTAGTCGCGCTCGGTCTCGGAGATGGAGATGCCAAAGGCCTGCTCGATCTCGGAACAGGTGGCATCGAGCAGTTCGTTGAAGCGTGGGGCGATGCCGGAATATCGGTCGCCCTCGATGGCGCATCCATGTTGGATGCGGTCAATCATGAGCGCGATGTGCATGAGCAGGTTCTTGATGCCGTAGTCGCTCGTTGCGACCTCGGAGTTCATGAGGTTGCGATGCACGATCTCCTCAAGCTTCAAGAGGTCAATCGTAGGGAAGAGTGCCTGCTCAGAGGCACTAAAGCCCGTCACGTAGCTGCGGGAGTCACGAACGATGACCTTCTCCATGAAGCAGCGCCTGCGATCGGCCTCGCGTCCGAAGATCTTCAGGCCTTGGCCATGGCGGCTCACGAGGGCGAGGTCGTATTCCTCAAGGATGCCCCGAAT
Organism: uncultured Atopobiaceae bacterium; assembly: GCA_905235165.1. Taxonomy (GTDB): domain Bacteria; phylum Actinomycetota; class Coriobacteriia; order Coriobacteriales; family Atopobiaceae; genus UBA1367. The sequence goes on from CAJOKK010000019.1 coordinate 9,295, forward strand.
CTGGTGGAGATAGTTCTGCATGGTGTTCTCGCCTACGTACACCAGCTCAGCGAGCTTCAAGGCGCTGATATGGGTGTCGCTGGTGAGAAGGATGCTGAGCAGAAAGCGGATGCGGTCATCGGTGCTCGTGAGGTCAGGGCCGCTGGTGTGGGGCTTCTCCTGAGTGGCGAGAAAGGCTTGGTAGCTTTCTGGGTCGTCGATGACGAGCCGGTAACCCATGCCGCGGCGCATCTCGATATGCGCGCCCTTGTCTTGCAGGATCTCGTTGAGCTTGGTGATGTCGTTTCGAACGGTGCGATCCGTCACCTTATAGAGAGAGGCAAGCTTGTTGGTTGGCGTGTATTCGGCGTTGCGAATGGTTGCGAACAGGTCACTCAAGCGCTTGTTTGCGAACATCTCGACGGCCTTTCACCTTGTTGACCTGCGTCTTTTGTGAAACAGCGCCGCAGTTGGGCGAAACTGCCACGCGCACCTCTACCTATTTTCCAAAAACAAGCGGAAAGGTCAATGAGCTGAGGGCGGAAAATTTCCGTTTGGTGCTGACAAAGCCCTAGCTTGAGTAGAAATCTGGCGGGCGGCATGATTATATCGGTTAATGAAGGCGAGGGCGCGAAAGCCCACCGCCTAAGCTTGAGGAGGATTGCCATGATGGAGGGCATCGATATATCCGATGTGTTCGACGAGAGCCACGTGCTGCTCGATCTTGACGCCAAGACCCAGGACGACGTTTTTCACGCCGTTGCCGAGGCTGCAGTGCGCAATGGCATTGCCGATGATGCCAACGCCCTTTACGAGGGCTTCCTTCAGCGTGAGCAGGAGGTTACGACTGGCCTCATGGATGGTTACGCCATCCCGCACACCAAAAACGAGGCGGCCAAGCGTGCTGCCATGTTCTACGTACGCGTTCCCAATCCGCTGCCCTGGGAGACCATGGATGACAGCGAGGTAACTAACCTCTTCTGCCTCATCGCTCCGGCCTCCTGCGAGGGCAATCCCCACCTGGTTATGCTTTCAGCTTTGGCGACCTGCCTGCTGGAAGACGATTTCAAAGAGGCGGTCGCCAAGGCGGCGAGCGCAGAGGAGCTGGTGTCGCTCGTGACCGAGCACATCGAGAAGGAGGTCGAATAGCATGAAGGTTGTAGGTGTCTCCAAGTGTCCCGCGGGTCTCGCCCACACGCCCATGGCGGCGAAGGCTCTCATGAAGGCTGGTGACAAGCTCGGTTGGGACGTCAAGATCGAGCAGCAGGGTGCCACCGGCATCATCAACAAGGTCACGCGCGAGGAGGCCGAGGCCGCCGACTTCGTTCTCTACGCCACCGACCAGATGATTGACGAGGAGGAGCGCTTCGAGGGCAAGAAGAAGATCCGCGTCAACATCAACACCTGCATCAAGGCACCCGAGGCCGTCCTCAAGAAGTGCGGCTCCGCCGTCGAGGCACAGAACTAGAAAGGGCTATTTCAATGAAGAAGTTCCTCATCGAGGCACGCGGTCACCTGATGACCGGCATCGGCTACATGCTGCCGATGATCATTGGCGCGTCGCTCGTCGTCGCCATTCCCCAGCTCATTGCCCTCGCCATGGGCATCCAGCAGCTGACGCCCGAGCTTCAGGGTTTCCCTCACTTCCTCTATGAGTTCCAGCAGGTCGGTTGGGGCGGCATTGGTCTGGTCAACACCGTCCTCGGCGGCTTCGTGGCCTACTCCATCGCTAACAAGCCCGGCCTTGCTGCTGGCCTCATCGGCGGCGCTGCCGCCACGGCCACCCAGGCCGGCTTCCTCGGCGCCGTGGTCTACGCCTTCATCGGCGGCTACCTCGTGCGTTGGGCCATGAGCGTCATCCACGTTCCCGAGCAGTATCAGGCTGTCATGCCTAACGTCATTCTGCCGCTCATCGCGACGGTCGGCGTTGCCCTCGTTGCCACCCTGCTCGCTGGTCCGCTCTCTGCCATCAACCTCGCCATCATCGACTGGCTGACGACCATGTGCCAGAGCGACACGAACCGCATCATCATGGCTCTTGTCCTCGGCGGCATGATCGGCTTCGACATGGGTGGCCCGGTCAACAAGGCTGCATGGACCGCCACCAACGCCATGATGCTCTCCGGCATCTACATCCCCTGCGTCTACACCAACCTCGCCATCTGCATTCCGCCGCTGGGCTACGCCATCGCTGCCACCCTGCGCAAGGATCGCTTCTCTGAGGAGCTTCGTGGTGCTGCCGCCGGTAACTGGATCATGTCCTTCATCGGCATCACCGAGGGCGCCATTCCCTTCACGCTCGTGAAGCCGCTCGTCCTTATCCCCATCAACGTCATCGGCTCCGCTCTTGGTGCTGGCGTTGCCGCTGCCTTCGGCACCATCGCCGAGATTCCGCCCCTGGGTGGTTGGTATGGTTGCGTCACCATGATCAACCCCCTCGGCTACCTGCTCGGCATCGCCATCGGTGGTCTCTTCATCGCCTTCTTCTCCACCCTCCTCGTTGACTTCACTCAGGATGCCACGACGGACATGGACGAGGACGACATCGAAATCTCCTTCGAGTAACAAGAGCTTCTCGCTTGTCTCCTGTGCGCCCCGCCCCATGGCTTCCTCAGGGCGGGGCGCGCCTTATGAATGAGTCAGTTACCGTAGTCCTTTTTGACTCATTAAAAAATTGATGAGTCAGTTACCGTAGTCCTTTTTGACTCATTTTCGCTTTCGTCCGTTGCGTATACGGCATCGCCACCCCTTCGGTGCCGTATACGGAGCGGACGGCTCCCGGGCAGTAGCCCGAAACGTTCGATGACAGGAGGATTCAACTCATGGGCAAGACGATCCACGTTGTCCCGCATTCTCACTGGGATCGCGAGTGGTACTTCACCACCTCGCGTTCCAAGGTGTATCTCATGAAAGATTTGGCCGACGTGCTTGACGTGCTCGAGTCGAAGCCCGACTTCGCGACCTGGATGCTTGATGGACAGGCCTCCCTTCTTGATGACTATCTCGCCTGGCGTCCCCAGGACGAGCAGCGCATCAAGAAGCTCGTGCAGGACGGTCGTCTTATCATCGGACCGTGGTACACCCAGACTGACCAGATGATCGTCTCGGGCGAGAGCATCGCGCGCAACCTCTACTACGGCATGCGCCGCTGCGAGGAGTTCGGCCCTTACATGAACGTGGGCTACATGCCCGACTCCTTCGGTCAGGCCGCTAACATGCCCCAGATCTACCAGCAGGCCGGCATTCCCGACACGCTCTTCTGGCGCGGCGTCTCCAATGACGAGACCGACAACCTCAACTACACCTGGCGCGGCTCCGACGGCACGACCGTCTTCGCCACCCAGATGCCCACCGGTTACTACATCGGCGGCAACATGCCCGAGGACGCCAAGCAGAACGACTCCTGGTGGCATGAGCAGGTCCTCGACAAGCTCGCTCCGCGCCACGTGACCGAGAACGTCTACTTCCCCTGCGGCTTCGACCAGGCTCCCGTTCGCGAGAACCTGCCCGAGCTGGTCGCCGAGCGCCAGAAGCGCGATAGCGAGAATACCTACCGCATGAGCAGTCTGCCGGCCTACATCGAGGCCACCAAGGCTCAAATCGAGCGCGACGGCATCGAGCTCGAGGAGGTCGAGGGCGAACTTCTCACCGCCAAGCACATGCGCATCCACCGCACCATCTGGTCGAGCCGCTCCGACCTCAAGCGTCTGAACACGCAGCTGCAGAACTACGTGACCAACGTCCTCGAGCCGCTGCTGGTGCTCTCCGAGAGCCTGGGCAACCCCTATCCCCATGG
>CAJOKK010000020.1 GCA_905235165.1 uncultured Atopobiaceae bacterium
AGTTGGAGAAAAGACCCCTCGAAATTACAACTATGCGGCAGACCAGCCGGTAAGTTGGAGAAAAGACCCCTCGAAATTACAACTATGCGGCAGACCAGCCGGTAAGTTGGAGAAAGGGCCCCTCGAAATTACAACTATGCGGCACTGCTGCCGGTAAGTTGGAGAAATGGCCCCTCGTTATTACAACTTTGCGGCAGGGGAGCGGCGAGTTGCAGAAGCAAAACGGCTTTACCTCGCCATCCGGCGACAAAACCGGAGCCGCATCGCCCGGCTCGCCACGCCTCCTCTTGCGATGAAACCGTATGCTTTGTCCATCTGACCTTCTTGGGGGCCGTGTGGTTCTATTATGTATACGGTTTAGATAACCTTTTCGAGAGGAGACGTATGAACGTCCTGGTCATCAATGCGGGTAGCTCTTCGCTCAAGTTCCAGCTGCTCGACGTGGACACCGCTGAGGTCTACGCAAAGGGTAACTGCGAGCGCATCGGCATCGAGGGCGCCTTCGTTGGCTACGAGTCCGTCGCGGTTGAGGGCAAGCAGAAGATCGAGGCTCCGCTGCCCGACCACAAGACCGCTATGAAGCATGTCATCGACATCATTAACGCCACGGGCCAGGACTTCATCGGCATTGGCCACCGCGTCGTTCAGGGTGGTTGGTACTTCCCCGAGTCCAAGGTCGTCACCGACGAGACCCTGGGCTGGGTCCGCGAGGTTGCCCCGCTCGCTCCGCTTCACAACTATGCCGAGGCGGACGCCATTGAGGTCTGCCGCGAGCTCTTCCCCGACAAGGGCAACGTCATCGTCGCCGACACCTCCTTCCACTACAACATGCCCGAGAAGGCCTGGCGCTACGCCCTTCCGCGCGACGTCGTGGACAAGCTGCACATCCGTAAGTACGGCGCTCACGGTACCAGCCACCGCTACATCTGGCGTGCTGCCAAGCAGTTCGTGGGTGACGATATGCACAAGCTCGTGAGCTGCCACCTCGGCTCCGGTGCCTCGCTCTCCGCCATCCAGGACGGCCACGACATGGACACCACCATGGGCCTCACCCCGCTCGACGGCCTCATCATGGGCACGCGCTGCGGCACCATCGACCCTGCCACCGTGTGCTACCTGCACCGCGAGGGCGGCTACAGCGTCGACGAGATCGACACCATGATGAACAAGCAGTCCGGCCTGCTCGCGCTCTCCGGCATCAGCTCCGACTCGCGCGACATCGAGGAGGGTGCCGCCAAGGGTGACGCCAACTGCCAGATGGCCTTCGACATGTTCTACTATCGCACCGGCCAGCTCATCATGGAGATGGCCCAGTCTATGCACGGCTTTGACACCATGGCCTTCTCTGCTGGCATCGGCGAGAACTCCGCTACCATGCGCCTGGGCGTCGCCAAGGAGCTCGAGTGGATGGGCGTCAAGATCGACGAGGAGAAGAACGCTATCCGTTCCGGCGAGGTCCGCGAGATCTCCACGCCCGACTCGAAGATCCGCGTGCTTGTCGTTCCGACCAACGAGGAGCTCATGATCGCCCTCGACGTCAAGGACCTACTCGGCTAAAGCCGCGTTCTCTTTGATTGATACAAGCAAGGCCGCCTCGAGCGCATGCCCGAGGCGGCCTTTTTATTGCTCGAGTTACTTGGCTGGCCCTTCTTCTGCAAGCCTTATCCTGCGTTAAAGTGCAGAGCTGCCTGCAACAAGGGGTAGGTCTCAGTGGGTGCTGACCACGAAGAACTCGTAGTCGCTGGTGTGGCGTGTGGTGGAATACTCGAAGGGGGTCCCATCGTCTAGGTAACCCACCTGACGGACCTCGAGGAGGGGCTGGTTCGCCTTGAGCTTGAGCCAGGAGAGCTCGTCCTCGGTGGGCATCACGGCACGAAGGACCCGATGGGCACTGTCGATCTTGAGGCCGAGGTCTTGTTCCAAGTGGTGATAGATGGACCCATAGAGGTGCTCCTCGAGAAGGCCCGGCACAAGCTTGAGCGGCATATAGGTGTATTCGACATTGCGCGGGACCCCGTCGGCCAGGCGCACGCGGCAGATGTCGTAGACAAACTCCTCGGTGCGGATACCAAGGGCCTCGGCGACCGCCTCGCTCGGATGCACGATCGAGAACCCATGAACCTCGCTCGTCACCTTCGCGTCCGTCCCTGCGTTCTCGGCAATAAATCCCGTCATCTGGCCCGACGTGCTCAAGGATTGGTCGAGGCCACGGCCCAGCGAGGAAGCGCTCTTCACGTAGATGCCCGATCCACGCCGGCGGGCGACGAGTCCCAACTGCTCAAGCTCGTCCATAGCCTTCTTGACGGTGGTATTGCTCACGTGATAGATCTCGCACAGCTCTGGCGTGGTGGGCAGACGGCTTCCCGCCTCATAGGTCCCATCCTCCATGGCGCGCCGCAGCGTCTGTGCCAGCTCGTGGTACTTGCTCATCGACATGCTCCTCTCGCTTGTCGCCATTATAGGCCGTCGTCACCCTCACGTACCTTATGCACCCCATAACAAACCCTCCTAATTATTTACGAAAAGGGCTTGCAAAACAAATTAGAAGCGCTTAATCTAACAACCAGAAGCATGAACTGCGTTTTGAGAGGAACACCATGAGCACGATGCAAGCAACACTTCCCGACGATTTCTTCTTCGGCGCGGCCCTCTCTGGCCCGCAGACCGAGGGAGCTTGGCAATCGGGTGGCAAGCTGGAGAACCTGTGGGACCGCTGGTCCAACCTGGACCTTTCGGCCTTCCACAACCGCGTGGGTTCCTACGCCGGCAACGATATGACCCGCAAGGCCGCTGAGGACTTCGAGACCTTCGCCTCGCTGGGCTTCAGTTCCGCTCGTACCTCCATCCAGTGGTCGCGCCTCATGGACGCCAACGGCAAGGTCAATCCCGAGGGAGCAGCCTACTATCACCGCCTCTTCGCAGCTGCCCGTGAGGCCGGTGTCGAGCCCTTCGTCAACCTCTACCACTTCGATCTTCCCGCCTATCTCTTTGACCGGGGCGGCTGGGAGAGCCGAGAGGTGGTCGAGGCCTACGCCGCCTACGCCACGGCAGCCTTTACGGAGTTCGGAAGTGAGATTGAGCACTGGTTTACCTTCAACGAGCCCATCGTGGAGCCCGAGATGCGCTATGAGCACGGCGCGTGGTACCCCTTCCTCACGGACTTCGCCCGTGCCCGCACGGTCCAGTACGGCATCTCGCTCGCCCATGCCCTTGCGGTCAACAGCTTCCGTGACCTCCAGGCACGAGGCGTCGTTCGTCCTGATGCCCAAATCGGCCTCATCAACTGCTTCACGCCTCCCTACACGAAGGAGAACCCCAGTCCGGCTGACCTAGAGGCTGTCCGTATGACCGACGGTCTTTGCAATCGCTGGTGGCTGGACCTGGTGACCAAGGGAACGCTTCCCCAAGATGTTATCGACACCCTGGCTGAGCGCGGGGTTGAGCTGCCGACTCGCCCGGGTGATGCCGAGATCTTGGCCCAGGGCAAGGTTGACTGGCTGGGATTCAACTACTACCATCCCGCCCGCGTGCAGGCCCCCGAGCATGGCACCGACGAGCACGGCAACCCTGTCTTCGCCCGTGAGTACGTCTGGCCCGACGCCGTGATGAACGAGTCGAGGGGCTGGGAGATCTATCCTAAGGGCATCTACGACTTCGCCAAGACCATGCAGCGCGACTATCCCGACCTCGAGTGGTTCGTCTCCGAGAACGGCATTGGCATTGAGGAGGACCGCGCCGAGCGTGACGATGCGGGTCGCATCATGGACGCCTCCTACCGCGTGCCCTTCGTCCGTGACCACCTGCGCTGGATCGCGCAGGCCATCGAGGAAGGAGCCAAGTGCCGCGGCTACCACTACTGGGGTGCCATCGACTGCTGGAGCTGGAACAACGCCTACAAGAACCGCTACGGCTTCGTCGAGGTCGACTTGGCTCACGACTACCGTCGCCTGCCCAAGCAGTCGTCCGACTGGATTCGTCAGGTGGCGAAGACCCACATCGTGGACTAGTGCGTTGCTGCCGGGCCCTCTCCACGCCCCGGCAGCCGCGTCTCGGTCATAGAGTTCAAGAAAGGATTCCAGCACATGGCACTAGAAGCAACTTCAGGATCACGCACCTTCCTCGACAAGTTCGCCGAGATCTCCGGCAGGATCGGCTCGGAGGTCCACCTCAGGTCGCTGCGCGATGCCTTCGCGACCATCATGCCCCTCTACATCCTCGCGGGCATCGCCGTCCTCATCAACAACGTGGTCTTTCCCCTGTTCCTCGCAGACCAGGCTCTGGCCAACGCCCAGTATTGGGGCAACGCCCTCACCATGGGCACCCTCAATGTCTCCGCCATCCTCCTGGCCGGCGTGGTGGGCTATTGCCACGCCCATAACATGTGCTACGACCGTGACATCGCCTGCGTGGTCATGGCCATCTCTGCCTTCTTCGTCACCATGCCCCAAAGCGTCGAGGTCGTGATCGACGACGTGACCGGCATGGCCTCGGGCGTCTTCTCCACGGCAAACACCGGAACGGGCGGCCTCTTCTGCGCCATCATCATCGGCCTTCTGGCCACCACCCTCTTCATCAGGCTCTCCAAGGTCGAGAAGCTCAAGATCAACCTGGGTGACGGTGTGCCGCCCGCAGTCGCCGGCTCCTTCAACGTCATGATCCCCATGCTCCTTACCCTTTCCTTCTTCGGCCTCCTGTCCGCCGTGCTCTTCGTTGGCTTCAACACCGACCTCGCCACCCTCATCAAGACCTTCGTGCAGGCGCCCCTGCAGTCCCTCAACTCCAATATCTGGGGCGTCGTTGTCATCTACACCTTCGCCAACCTTCTCTTCTGCCTGGGCATCCACCAGTCCGCCATCTCCGGCGTGCTCGCCGAGCCCATGCTCACCATCCTCATCACCGACAACATGGCGGCCTATGCCGCCGGTGGCTTTGCCGCCATTCAGCCCGACCACTACATGAACATGCAGATCGTGAACACCTTCGGTCTCATCGGCGGCTCCGGCTGCACGCTCTGCCTGCTCATCGCCACCTTCCTCTTCTCCAAGAACAAGACCTCCCGCACCGTCGCCTCCCTGGCCTTGGGCCCCGGCATCTTCAACATCAATGAGCCGGTCATCTACGGCTATCCCATCGTGTACAACCTTCCCCTCATGGTTCCGTTCGTACTCGTGCCCGACCTGTTCATGATCATCACCTACTTCGCCACCACTGCCGGCCTCATCAATCCCTGCGTGGTCATGGTCCCCTGGACGACTCCGGTGTTCGTGAGCGGCTTCCTCGCCACCGCCGGCGACTTCCGCGCCGTGATTCTGCAGGTCATCCTCGTGGTGCTTGGCGTTGCCATCTACCTGCCCTTCATGAAGGTCCATGAGCGCGTCCAGGCGCAGCAGGCGCTCGAGGAGGAGACTGCCTAAGCCACGGTCTCTTTGATCAACATGAGAAGGCCGCCCCGAGCGTCTGCCCGAGGCGGCCTTTTCCTTTGCGATGGGTTTGAGCTCGTGCCCTACAGCGGTTTCATGCGGAAGGCGTAGACGGCCTGCTCACCGGGGTCAAGGAAGTCCATGCCCTGCTTGTGCTCGAAGACGTCGTCCTCGTCGGTGCGCGTGGCGGTGCCGCGCCAAGGCTCGAGGGCGACGAAGGGTGCGTTCGGCGCGCTCCAGATGCCGATGAAGTCAAAGCCGGGGAAGTCCACCTGGATGCCGTGGCCCGAGGGACCCACGAGCTTGATCGTGCGGCCCGGCACGTCCTGCAAGGTGATGGCGTCGTTGGCAAAGAGCTCGTGGCTGATCGGCAGCTCGCTCGCCTCGTCGATCACCTTCGTGGCTGTGGCGTAGTCCATGAGGCCCGTGGTCGCGTCGATGGTGGGGGAGGAGCAGCTCCAGGTGCGCTCGAAGACGAGGCGATAGTCCGAGAAGTCCTCCGCCTCGCAGCCGGGGGCCGGGACGTTGAAGGCGGGGTGCCCGCCCACGGCGAAGGGCAGGGTCACCTCTCCGGTGTTGGTGACGGCAAACTCCTGCTCAAGCGTGCCGTCGACGATGCGATAGGTCATGTTGAGCTGGAAGTCATAGGGAAAGACCGCGCGCGTCTCGTCCGTGGAGACGAGCTGGTAGGTCACGCTGTCCTCAAGCGCCTCTACGATCTCGTGCTCGTAGGTGCGGGCCAGGCCGTGACGGGCCAGGCGCACCTCTCCCTGCTCGCTGGTGGCGAAGTCGTTGCGCAGGGTACCCACGATGGGGAAGAGCACCGGCGCACAGCGAGGCCAAAAGGCCGGGTCGCGCTGCCAGAGGTATTCGGCACCGTCGAGCTTGAGGTTCATGAGCTGCGCTCCGGCGGAGTCAATCGTAGCCTCCAAGTGTCCATTTGATATGGTGGTCAGTGCCATATGGGTTCCTCTCGTTCGGGGTTTACGGTGCCTTACGCTATCATGTGGGCGACAGAGCAAACCATGAGGAGGGCGCTTATCATGACCCGCCATGTCACAACTACGTTCATCATACTCTCTCTTGCCCTAGGCCTTTCCGCGTGCCAGGGCGCAAATAGCACGAATCCGTCCCCAACGGACGGCGGCGAGACCGTTACCCAGCAGCAGACCGACAAGGGCGATACGACCGATGCCAACGGCAAGTCCGACGCCACCGATAAGGCCGATGCCGAGAAGGACGATACCGAGAAGGACGAGGCCTCTGACGGCAAGAAGCAGCCCACCACAGACCCGACCACCATCGCCACCCTGCTTCCCGAGGGCGACGCGAACGTGAAGATGGTCGCTGACGTCTGGAAGGTCAAGTCCTACGATTCGGTCGACAAGCTTGCGAATGCCTTCATCTCTGGCGAGGTCAGCATTGCCCTGGTCTCCGCCGAGAACGCTGCGGCGCTCTATAACGCCACGAATGGTTCGCTCATGGCAGTTGACACCGTGCTGGACGAGTCCTCAGAGCCGGTTGCGGTCACCGTCGTGCTGAATTCCTGCTTCAAGTCCTACCCCGAGGTTGTCCTGAAGGGCATGGAGCAGCATCAGAAGATCGTTACCGACACGCTCGGGAGTGGCTACTACCTGCAGGGTTCTGCCATGCAGGGCGTCTTGAGCACCGCCATCGCCACCGCCTACGTCGAGAACCCCAGCAGCGTGGGCGGCTCGCTTCCCCCCGATAACTTCTACTTCCTCGGTTAGACAAGCGGGCGGCTCTGAACAGGGGATTTAACCTCTTATCCCCATAAAATACATTAACTACCTCAAACGTGTTACGGCCTTCGTCGCGCGTTTCGCCTTGCCCTATCCTCGAATAGGCAAGCTTTGGGTGGCTCTATGGAGCTGCCAAGCGTAACGTTTTGAAGGAGGCTTTACATGTCTACCGTCGAAGAGCGTATCGAGACCATAACCAACAACGTTGAGGCCCGTGGTGAGGGCAAGCGTGGTGCCACGGTGCACGACCTTCTCGCCATCGGTGGCATCACCGGCTGCCGTGGCGCCGTCATCATGGACGACGCACCTGCCGGCCTTGTCGAGCGCGCCCTGCGCCAGAACGAGGGCGTTCTTACCGTTACCGGCGCCCTGTCTGTCGAGACGGGCAAGTACACGGGCCGCTCGCCTGAGGACCGCTTCATCGTTGACACGCCTGACGTGCATGACAAGATCAGCTGGGGCAAGGTCAACAAGCCCTTCTCGCCTGAGAACTACGCCCTGGTCAAGGAGGCCGTCATCGACCACCTGCGCACGCGTGACCTCTTTGTGGTGCGTGCCGTCGCCGGTGCTGACCGTCGTTGGTGCCGCAAGTTCCTGATCGTCTGCGAGCGCGCGAGCCAGGCGCTCTTTGCCCGCCAGCTGCTCGTGCGTCCCTCCAAGCGTCAGCGTGACGACTACTTCCCGCAGGACTTCACCGTCCTTGCCGCTCCCGACCTCAAGCTCGATCCCGCCAAGTACGGCACCAACTCCGAGGCTGCCGTCCTCATCAACTTCGAGGATCGCTGCATCATCATCTGCGGCACCGCCTACTCCGGCGAGATCAAGAAGTCCGTCTTCTCCGTCATGAACTTCCTCATGCCCATCGAGGAGAACGTCCTTCCCATGCACTCCTCGGCCAACATGGACCCGGTCACGGGCGAGACGGCCGTCTTCTTCGGCCTCTCCGGCACCGGTAAGACCACCCTGTCCGCCGACCCCCAGCGTGTCCTCATCGGCGACGACGAGCACGGCTGGGCCGACAACTCGATCTTCAACTTCGAGGGCGGCTGCTACGCCAAGGCCATCAAGATCACCCCGGTCACCGAGCCGCAGATCTATGGTGCCATCCGCTTTGGCGCGATTTGCGAGAACGTCGTGGTCAACCACGTCAACCGCAAGCCCGACTACTTCGATGATTCGCTCACCGAGAACACCCGCGTTGCCTACCCGGTTGACTACATCGACAACGCAGCCGTCATGGGCCAGGGCCGCTACCCGAACGTCATCATCTTCCTGACGGCAGACGCCTTCGGCGTGCTGCCCCCGATCTCGCGTCTGGACAAGAACGCCGCCATGTATCACTTCCTGAGCGGCTTCACCAGCAAGGTCGCCGGCACCGAGCGTGGCATCACCGAGCCCCAGCCGACCTTCTCCACCCTCTTCGGCGAGCCCTTCATGCCGCTCAACCCGCTGCACTACGCCAACATGTTCGGTGATCGCCTCGAGCGCTCTGGCACCCGCGTCTACCTCATCAACACCGGTTGGACCGGTGGCCCCTACGGCGTTGGCCAGCGTATGGACCTTGCCTCTACGCGTCAGATGGTCACCGCTGCCCAGAACGGCTCCCTCGAGGACGGCGAGTTCGTCCGTGACCCGGTGTTCAACGTCGACGTTCCCACGCACGTTGACGGTGTGGACGACAGCGTCCTGTTCCCGCGTGAGACCTGGGCTGACAAGGACGCCTACGACGAGGCTGCGGCACGTCTGGCCAAGATGTTCGTCGACAACGCCGCCAAGAAGTATCCCGACATGCCCGAGGATGTTCGCGCTGCTGGCCCCAAGGCCGAGTAAGGAACTTCCGTCAGGCAGCCGAGCTGCGTGATAGCAAAGGAGGCCCCGCGAGAAGCGAGGCCTCCTTTTTTGTGCAGGACATGCGTCCTCAAAAGTTTGCGCTGCCGAAGCTAGCGCGATGGTGGCTAGTCCTCGACGGACAGCAGCTCGATCTCGAAGTTGAGCGCCTTGCCGGCCATCTCGTGGTTGAGGTCGAAGGTGATCGTCTCGTCGTCCTTCGCGCAGACCGTGGCGGGCATGGGCTGGCCCATGGGACCCGTGAGCATGACGCGCATGCCGACCTCAGCCTGCTCGGCGCCGGGCATCTGGCTGATGGGCATGGGGACCACCATGTTCTCGTCGCGCTCGCCGTAGGCATCGGCGGGCTCAAGGCGAACGTTCACGATATCGCCGACCTGCATGTCTTTGACGGCGGCATCAAAGCCGGGAATCATCTGGCCGGCCATGCAGACAAAGCGCAGGGCGTCACCGCGGTCGCGCGAAGAGTCAAACTTGGTGCCGTCATCAAGCGTGCCAACATAGTGCACTGCAACATTTTTGCCCTCATTGCTCATGGGGGAAACCTCTCATTTCTTTAGTGGCTTACGTGCATAGCTGAGAAGTCTACCCGATGTGGGCCTTCGTTCAAAGATATGGCTTGCGTGGTAAAGATTTCGTGCTGTGAGACTAAAGCCTTCTGGTGGCTGGCGGGCGTCCCCAGAGGTCCTGCGGCTCTCGGCCTATGACAGGGCCTTCTCCCTCAGTGACGTGTAGTCAAAGCGGAACTGGTCGGGGTGCATGCGCGTCTCGCGATACTCAAAGAGCCTCGCGTTGGTGTCGTAGGTCTTGATGATGACCTTGCAAAGGTAGTCACAGCCCTCGAGGTCGAGAAGTTCGCGGTCGTTTGTGCGAACGCGCTCCATTACAATAGAGCGCTTGCTCGTGGCGATGCACTTGCCATTGCCCTGCTCGATATAGTCATAGACGGAGCGCCTGACGTCTTCAGGCGTGATGCCTTTCACGAGGCGAGCGAGGACGTAGCCACTTTCGCGGATGAGGGGGCGGCCCTCGAGCATGCGAATGGCATCGAGCTTGAGGAGCTTCTCACCCGTCGCAAAGTCGGTCCGGCGAGAAATCTCCTCGTCGCAGATGACTTCCTCAAAATGGATGACCTTGGTATCGCAGCTTACGCCGTTGCGTTTGGCGGCTTCGGAGAAAGACTCGATTCCCTTTACGGTGAAGGAACCGTCTGGCCTGACGGGACGGTAGATGACGCGAACGCCCTTACCGTGAATGGGGAGGCAGTAGCCCTCGTTGGCCAAAAGCGAGATGGCCTTGCGAGCCGTGTTGTGAGCACAGCCGTACCACCCGACAAGCGTCGACTGCGAAGGCAGGAGAGAGTCGTAGGCATAGGTGCCGTTCTCGATGTCCTGCTTGAGGTCGCGGTAAATCTGATCGTAAGCGGTGCGCAATGTCGCTCCCTTCTCAAAGCCAGCTTCGTAAGGATAACGGTTCGAAAACTGCCTTGAATTTGTTACAACATAAATACATTTATCGTAAACAATTTATACATCCTCTGGGGAAGGGGATTTCAGAACCCTTGATGACCGTCATGCATCGGAGGTCCGTGATACTTCGGTAAACGGTCGTATTACGCCCTTTTGTGGTCTAGCTTTTGCTACTATGCTGCAGTAAGGCAATGACGGGGACGCGTCATGCGGGGCGTCGTGGTCAACAGAGAGTGGGAATGCTGAGAGCCCACGTCCACGATCCGCACGGTATCACCCCCGAGCTGCAGCCCAAACGGGGCCTCGCCCCTAGTAGACGCTGACGGAGTGGCCGCCGACACAGGCCAGCCGAGTAATGCGGTCTCCGCACGCTGGGTGACAAAGGGCTTATCGTCAAGCTGCCAGATGGCTTCGAGGTGCCTCGTCCCAGCATGAGGGACAGGGCGCCTTTTCTTGTGGGCGTCCACGAGAGAAAGGGAGCACGGTGGCAAACGAGTACAAGAACACGATGAACCTGCCCAAGACGGGCTTCGCGATGCGCGCGAACCTCGCGCAGAACGAGCCCAAGCGCCTTGCGGCTTGGGAGGAGCAGGGCCTCTACGAGCAGCTGCTCAAGAAGAACGAGGGTCACGACAAGTTCGTCCTGCACGATGGCCCTCCCTATGCGAACGGCCCCATCCACCTGGGTCACGCTCAGAACAAGATCAGCAAGGACATCATCAACCGCTACTGGGCTATGCGTGGTTACCTCACGCCCTACGTTCCCGGCTGGGACTGCCACGGCCTGCCCATCGAGCACAAGGTCGAGGACATGGTGGGTGCCGCCAAGTTCCGCGAGCTTCCCACCGAGAAGATCCGCGAGCTCTGCCGCACGATGGCGGTCGAGCAGGTCGACACCCAGCGCCAGGGCTTCAAGCGCCTGGGCGTGCTCGGCGAGTGGGACAACCCCTACCTCACCTATGTGAACGACTACGACGCTACTGACGTTGAGATCTTCAAGGCCATCTTCGACAAGGGTGCGATCTATCGTGGCCGCAAGCCGGTGCACTGGTGCAGCCACTGCCACACGGCGCTCGCCGAGGCCGAGATCGAGTACAGCGACGAGATTAGCCCCGCCATCTTCGTGCGCTTCGAGATGACCACGGTCCCCGCTGGCCTCGAGGCCTATGAGGGCAAGCTGGACGTGGCGATCTGGACCACGACGCCTTGGACCCTTCCGGCCGACGACGCCGTCATCCTGCATCCCGAGGCTTCTTACGTCGCCGTCGAGCACGACGGCCGCGTGGCCATCTTTGCCGAGGCCCTCTGGGAGAAGTGCTGCGAGAAGTTCGGTTGGGAGGATGCCAAGCTCGTCGCCTCGGGCGATGCTGCCTGGCACGCCACTGGCGCCGAGCTTGCGGGCAACCGCTACAAGCAGCCGATCTTCGGCGAACAGGGCGAGACGGGCGAGTTCATCTACGCCGACTACGTCACCCTGGAGGACGGCACGGGCATCGTGCACTCCGCTCCCGGCCACGGCGTGGACGACTACCTCGCCGGCATGAAGTTCAACATCCCCGTGGTCATGCCCGTCGACGACGACGGCCGCTTCTTCAAGGGCGAGGGCATGGGCACTGGCGGCCCCTTCTCCGGCATGGAGGTCAACGAGGCCAACCCCGTCATCATCAAGTGGCTGGAGGAGCGTGGCACCCTCATCCTGCATGAGGACATCAACCACAGCTATCCCCACTGCTGGCGCTGCAAGCGCCCCGTCATCTTCCGCGCGACGAGCCAGTGGTTCGTCTCCATGGACGAGACGGGCCTTCGCGAGCAGGCGCTCGACGAGCTCAAGAAGGTCGACTTCTATCCGGCCCACTCCGTCAACCGTATCTCCTCGATGGTCGAGGGCAGGCCCGACTGGTGCATCTCGCGCCAGCGCAACTGGGGCGTGCCCATCCCGGCCCTCACCTGCCAGGACTGCGGCGAGGTCGTCATGAACGACGACACCCTCGACGCCACGATCAAGCTCTTCCGCGAGCAGGGCTCCGACCACTGGTTCACCGACGACCCGGCGAGCTTCCTGGGTGACGCCTGCGTCTGCCCCAAGTGCGGCGGCCATCACCTCACCACCAACAAGGACATCCTCGACGTGTGGTGGGACTCCGGCGTCTCGCACACCGCCGTCTGCCGTCACCGTGGCTACCTGAACTTCCCGGCCGACATGTACCTCGAGGGCTCCGACCAGCATCGCGGCTGGTTCATGAGCTCCCTCATGACCAGCGTGGGTGCCTATGGCGTGGCTCCCTACAAGGCCGTCGTGAGCCAGGGCTTCACCCTTGACGGCCAGGGCCGCAAGATGTCCAAGAGCCTGGGCAACGTCATCGACCCCAACAAGGAATGCGACACGCGCGGCGCCGACGTGTTGCGTCTGTGGGTCTCCTCGGTTGACACCTCGGTCGACGTCCCCTGCGACGAGCAGATCCTGAACCAGGTGGGCGATGCCTATCGCAAGATCCGCAACACCATCCGCTTCCTCCTCGGCGAGCTTGAGGACCAGTTCGACCCTCAGGCCGACGGCGTGGCGACCGACGAGCTCCCCGCCTTCGACCGCCTCATGCTGGCCAAGCTCTCCCAGGTGCATGACCAGGTGAGCGAGGCCTATGGCAAGTATCGCTTCAACCAGGTCTTCCGCACCATCTACGAGTTCGTGACGGGCGACCTCTCGAACTTCTACCTCAACGCCACCAAGGACCGCACCTACTGCGGTGGCAAGGACACCTTCGAGCGCAAGGCCGCCCAGACGGTGTGGGCGCAGATCCTCTCCATGCTTCTGCACGACCTGCAGCCGATCCTGGTCTACACCTGCGACGAGGCCATGCAGTTCGTGCCCGAGTCGCTGCGTGACGGCCAGAAGAACGCCGCCCTGCTCGACTGGTACGAGGCACCGATGGCTGCCGCCGAGTACGAGCCCCTGCTCGCTGCCTATGACGCGCTTGGCGAGGCCCGCAGCGTCTTCACCAAGGCCTACGAGGATGCCAAGGCTGCCGGCGACACCGCCGACTCCGATATGGACAAGACCACGCAGGCCGTCCGCGCCGAGCTGACGGTCCCTGCCGAGGCATATGAGCTTCTCGCCGGCGAGAACGCCCCCGACCTGGCCGAGGCTTTCGTCTGCTCCGAGGTCAGCGTGACCCAGGGCGACGAGTACGCCTGCACGGTCCTTCCCGCCAACGGCGAGAAGTGCCCGCGCTGCTGGAACTGGCGCCGTCCGGTCGACGAGGCGCATCTCTGTGGCCGCTGCCATGAGGTCGTCGTGTCGCTCAAGATTGACGAGTAGGGAAGTACCTTGAACCCTCTGGCTACATCACAACGCGGAATTCGCATCCTGGCGTTCTTCTTGACCGCTGGCCTGGTCGTCATTGTCGACCAGGCCACCAAGGCGGCCATACGCGTTGTGTCGCCGTCGCTGGGCCATATCGGCACGCTCATTCCCGGCGTGATCGACCTCGTTCATGTTGAGAATACCGGCGCGGCCTTCAGCATTGGCGTGGGCGCCGGCTTCCTGTTCGTGATTGCGGCCCTCGTGGTGGCCTGTCTGGCGTTCGTCTTCGTTCGCACCCAGGACGTGCCCTTGGCGCTGACGATCGCCCTCGCCTGCGTGGTGGGTGGCGGCCTCGGCAACATGTTCGACCGTATCATGACGGGTTCCGTGACTGACTTCCTGGCGACCACCTTTGTGTCCTTTCCCGTCTTCAACGTGGCTGACATAGCCGTGACCTGCGGCGTTGTGATATCGGCCATCCTGTATGTCATCTGGCAGAACAGCCTGCCGTCAGAGGACTGATCGCAGTGGCGGGGCAGAACGTCAAACTGGTTGAGCTGCTCGTTGGGCCTGAGGCTGACGGCGAGCGGCTCGACGCCTTTCTCGGGGCAAGCGACCTCCTCCCTTCGCGAAGCGCCTGCGCTCGCCTGGTGGAGGAGGGCGCTGTCACGATTAACCAGACGCCGGCTACCTCAAAGGCGGAGCGCGTCCTTCTCGGTGACCGCGTGCAGGTGATGGTGCCGGTTGAGGAGGCCTCTGGACCCCTGCGCCCTAACCCCGAGATCGAGCTCGATATTCGCTATGAGGACGACTGGTTGATCGTCCTCTCCAAGCAGGCGGGTCTTGTCTGCCATCCCTCGCCGGGCCATGTTGACGACACCCTTGCCAACGCCCTGGTTGCCCATTGTGGCTACGACCACCTTGGCATGCTTCAGGGAGACGAGCGTCCGGGCATCGTGCATCGCCTTGACATGGACACCTCGGGGCTCATGCTCGCGGCCAAGGATGACGAGGCACAGCAAGCCCTGCAAGACCTTATCCGCATGCGCGTGCTCGACCGCCGCTACGTGACGCTCGTGCATGGCTACGTTGCGCCCAACGAGGGCACGATCACGACGGGCATCGCCCGCTCCACGCGCGACCGCCTGCGCATGGCCGTCAGCGATGACCCCATGGCCCGCGAGGCCATCACGACCTTCCGTACGCTCGAGCGCTTTGAGGCAGGTCGCAAGGACGAGGGCTACTCCCTGCTTGAGTGCCACCTCTATACGGGCCGCACGCATCAGATTCGCGTGCATATGCGCCACATCGCGCATGCCTGCGTGGGTGACCAACTCTATGGTCGCGGGCATTACCAAGAGAACCTCTGTCTTGCCAGGCAGTTCCTTCACTCCTGGCATGTTGCCTTTGACCATCCCATCACGGGTGAGCACATCTCGCTTGGCGACACCCTTCCTGACGACCTTCGTGAGGCGCTTGTCTCGCTCGATGACCGCTCTATGGGACGGACGCAAGCTGGCGAGGAGATTTGCCCGCAGCTGCTTGGCCAATAATAGTGTGCGCCCCTTTGTTTTTGAGGGGGCGTGGTGGCTTCTTGGAAAGGCCATCTGTGCCTTCGTGAGGCACATTATTGATGCTACAATCCTCGAAATTATCCCCGTACCTTGGTTATTGCGCTGAGGGCATCAATGAGCTCACAAAGGAGTTTGCATGGCTACGTTCTTCGAGGGCTATTCCCACACTTTCTCTGAGTACCTTCTCGTTCCGGGCTTTTCTTCTGCCGAGAACGTACCTGCTAACGTGAGTCTCAAGACCCCGCTCGTCAAGTACCGTCGCGGCGAGCAGGAGTGTCCGATTACCCTCAACATCCCGATGACCTCGGCCATCATGCAATCTGTTTCTGGCACGCGCCTCGCCATTGCGCTTGCGCAGGAGGGCGGCCTCTCCTTTATCTACGGTTCGCAGACGCCTGAGGACGAGGCGGCCATGGTGCGCGAGGTCAAGTCCTACAAGGCCGGATTCGTGGTGTCTGACTCCACGCTCACGCCCGACATGACCCTGCAGGAGGTCGTTGACCTCAAGGAGCAGACCGGTCACTCCACCATGCCCGTGACCGATGACGGCACGCCCTTTGGTACCTTCTGCGGCATCGTGACGAGCCGTGACTACCGCCTTTCCCGCGATGCCCGCGACCGCAAGGTGAGCGAGTTCATGACCCCGGCCAGCGAGTGTGTCTGCGGCAACGAGAACACCACGCTCAAGGAGGCCAACGACATCATCTGGGACCACAAGCTCAACACGCTGCCCATCGTGAACAGCAACGGCAAGCTTATGTCCCTGGTATTCCGCAAGGACTACGATTCCCACAAGGGCAACCCCGACGAGCTGCTTGACGAGCACAAGCGCTACCTGGTGGGCGCCGGCATCAATACCCGCGACTTCGCCGAGCGTGTGCCCCTGCTGGTTGAGGCTGGTGCCGACGTGCTCTGCATCGACTCCTCCGAGGGTTATTCCGAGTGGCAGAAGCTGACCCTCGACTGGGTGCGCGAGCACTACGGTGACAGCGTCAAGGTGGGCGCCGGTAACGTTGTTGACGCCGAGGGCTTCCGCTATCTCGCCGAGTGCGGTGCCGACTTCGTCAAGGTGGGCATCGGCGGCGGCTCGATCTGCATCACGCGTGAGCAGAAGGGCATCGGACGTGGCCAGGCTTCCGCCCTTATCGACGTCTGCGCCGAGCGCGACCGTTACTTCGAGGAGACGGGCATCTACGTGCCGGTCTGCTCCGACGGTGGCATCGTCTACGACTACCACATGACCCTTGCTTTCGCGATGGGCGCCGACTTCCTCATGCTCGGCCGCTACTTCGCCCGCTTTGACGAGAGCCCCACGGACCGCCTGAACGTCAACGGCTCCTACGTCAAGGAGTACTGGGGTGAGGGCTCGGCTCGTGCGCGCAACTGGCAGCGCTACGACCTCGGTGGCAACAAGAAGGGCCTTTCCTTCGTCGAGGGCGTCGACTCCTACGTGCCCTACGCTGGCCCCCTCAAGGAGAACGTCGAGGCATCGCTTCTCAAGGTGCGCTCGACCATGTGCAACTGCGGCGCACTTGACCTCTCCGAGCTTCGCGAGAAGGCCAAGCTGACCCTGGTCTCCGCCACCTCGCTCGTCGAAGGCGGCGCCCACGACGTCATTCTGCGTGAGTCAACGGCCGACAACTTCCGTTCGTAGTTCTTCTCGCGATATCGCGCACGGCGATTACACGGCCCCCGAATGTCAGGGAATGTTGCGAAAGCAGCAGACCGCGACATCGGGGGCCTTTTTCGTGCATGTACGGGGGCTTACTTGCCAAAAGGTGACAAAACGGAGCGGAAACTGTCGCAGAATGGCTGGGGACGGCGCCGGCTCCGCGCCGCGCTCACCCCCGAGCCGGGTTCGGTCGCGGGGAGGCCTGTGCGAACTCTGCGGCAAGGACGTTCGTCGCTTCGGCGCGGCAGCTGCGGGACTCGCTCGCTCCGCTCGCTCGGACAAGTCCTCGCTCCCGCCGCGCCTGCGCTCCTCGCTGTCGAAGAATGTTCGCGCAGGTCTCCCAC